>NZ_LSHM01000044.1:0-44514 GCF_001557175.1 Blastomonas sp. CCH9-A1 | reverse complement strand
CAGGCTCGTCCATTTGTGCACGACGGCCCAGGTCCTGATCGAGGAGCGGGTCATGATCTGTCCGCGAAGCCCGTCACGACGTCCGCATCATGTTCGTCACAGTGCACAAGCATCGCCAATCCCGATTCCATCGGGCTGGGGAGCTATCGCAACGGACGGATTTCGTCAATGATAATCATTCGCATTTATCGGATGAAAATCGATTGCGAATATCACGCAGAAGCGGCGTGCCCTGCTCCGGCCTTAGGTGTCGGGCAGGGCATCGCCGCAGTCTTTTCCGAGCAGAGCTATCGCACCGGTTCTTCAAACCCCACGAAGACGGCGGCCTCATCGACCGACTTGCGCGTGGAAACCACCGCGTTCGCCGGGAAGCTCTCGTCCGGCCACCCCAGAGCGATGCTCTTCATGATCACCTGATCGTCCGCGATCCCCGCATGTTCGCGCACGACGGGTGACTGCATGATGCCCTGGCTGTTGATGACCGTGCCGAGCCCGCGCGACCATGCCGCGTTGACCAGGGCCGTCGCGACAGCGCCGCAATCGAACGGAGTATCGTCGCTGCCGTCCAGTTCGCGGTCATAGGTGATGATGATGCACACCGGTGCATCGAACTGACGGAAGCCGCGCAAAACCCAGTCCTGGCGGGCATCTGCGTCGTCGCGCGCAATGCCCATTGCAGAAAATAGCTGTTTGGCGACCCCGATCTGCCGGTCACGATGTGGTCCGGCAAAGGGCTTGCCGGTGCGGAATTCGCGCGACTGCGGCACGCCGGCGATCATCCTCTCGGTATTGCCCTGCCGGATCCGGTCGAGCGGTTCGCCGGTAATCACGTAGAAATTCCACGGCTGTGTGTTCATCGAAGAGGGCGCGCGCATCGCGATCTGCAGGATCTCTTCGATCAGGGCGCGCGGCACCGGATCGGGTCTGTATCCACGGATGCTGCGGCGACCCAGAACGACCTCGTCAAAATGCATGCAGGCTCCTATGAATGCAAAGCCTGTTCATGAACCAACCGGGGCGGTGTGGAAAGCCCGGTTTCAGGGCCCCTGGCCGAGGATTTTACTACCGATACGCCCATTCTCCCGGAAGCCCTCGAACCTGGCTTCGGACCCGTCTGCAAAGATTATGCAGGGCTTTATGCGAGAACCGGCTATGGCTGGTACGGTCGTCCTCCTGAAGCGATAGGTCTGTTCGTGCGATCCGTTACCGGCAAGCGTGTCCTGCTGCTCCACAATGCCAAATCGCGGCAGGGCGAGGCTGCACTCGGGCCGGTGCGCGCGCGGCTGGATGCGGCGGGCCTCTCGGTCACTGCCGAGCCCTTCGCCAACCTGCCCGAAATCGCGCGGGACATCTCGCGGCTGCATCAATCGGCCGATATCATCGTGGTGTGCGGCGGCGACGGATCGATCTCATCGGCGGCCCCGGCGGTGATACAGAGCGGGCTGCCGCTGGGCATCATTCCGGCTGGAACCGCCAACGACCTTGCGCGGACGCTGTCCATCCCACTCGATTTTGCTGCCGCTGCGGACGTGATCGTTGCCGGGCACACACGGCAGATCGATGTCGGCATGGTCAACGGCCATGCCTTTTTCAACGTCGCCAGCATCGGCCTCAGCAGCGATCTGGCGCAGAAGCTCGATCCTGCGATCAAGAAGCGCTTCGGGCGGCTGGGCTATGCGGTCGCCGCGCTGCGGATTCTGGCCGGGGCACGGCGGTTTCGCGCGACGATCATCGAGAAGGGCAGCGGGATCAGGGTCAAGACCTATCAGATCGCGATCGGCAACGGGCGTCTTTACGGGGGTGGCAATGTCGTCGAACAGACCGCCGCGATCGATGACGGGTCGCTGGACCTCTACAGCCTGGAGATGCGCAACCTTTGGAAGCTCGCCTTGATGGTGCGCGCCTTCCGCACGGGTACGCATGGCGCCTGGAAAGAGGTCAGGACCGCCCGCTGCGTCGAGTTCGATATCGAGACGCGCCGCCCCATGCCGATCAACACCGACGGGGAAATCGTCACCGCGACGCCAGCGCATTTCAAGGTCCTGCCCGGCGCGATTACCGTCCTCGCTCCTGCAGCGGTCGCCAGGCAAGGCGTGGCTTTACGCCTGTTTCATCGCTGAACCCCAGTCAGGGGATGTCTGATCGAGGAAATGAGTGGCGGAGCGGGAGGGATTCGAACCCTCGATACGCTTTTGACGTATACTCACTTTCCAGGCGAGCGCCTTCGACCACTCGGCCACCGCTCCGCATGTCCTGGAAGGCGACCCCCTATATCCAAGCGGTGCACCGCGCAAGCGGTGTTTGCACGGGAGAGGCGCGCTCAGGAGACGACGTGATAGGTCAGCACGAGGCCAGAAATGCTGACCTGTTCGGGCCGGGTCTCGACATGCTTCAGCGTCAGCGTCGCGCGGGCGCCCTCGGTCAGGAGGATCTCGCTGCGTTGCGCCACATCCTCGCCCAGCTTGCACGTCAGGTTCATCTCGTCGCCGAAGACATCCTCGTCGTCGATGTTGAGCACCTGCCCATAGCCGATGCCGATCGACGCATAGAGCTTGCGTTCCTCGGGCAGCACCATGTTGGCGGCGTTCAGCTGGCGCATGATGCCGCGGGCGGCGCGGACGGCATCGTCGGTATCATCGAACAGGCAATAGAGATTGTCGGCCTCGGCCTTGATCAGCAGCCCGCCATGATCCTCGATCTCGGGCAGCGCGAGCCGCTTCATCTGATGAACCATCAGCAGAAAGGCCGCGACGCCGTGCCGCTGGGTGGTGCGCGAAAAGCCGCTCATGTCGAGCACCATCACCGCGCGGGTCTCGCCGAACACCTGGTGGATGCGTTCGGCGATCGATGGCAGGTTTTCGGGCTGTTCGATCATCTCGTCGAGCAACCGGTCGAGCGTGGTGCGGCTGTTGCGCAGTGCCAGCGGCGTGTCGTCGTCCTCGTCCGGCGGCAATGTCATGCGAGTCTCCCTCCCGACCCGCACGCGAGACTGCACGTGAGGCCAAGGTTTCGCAAGCCTTTGCGCCGTGTTAGCGTCGTCCCATGACAGCCAACCGATTCCGCTCCGCTGCGCTGCGCACTGCCGCTGCACTGTTGCCCCTGAGCCTGATCGCCGCGAGCGATCCGCCGCCCGCCAGTCCTGGGCCGGGCGATATCATTGCTGCCGCGCCGCCCTCGGCTTGGGCGAAGATCGCGCCCGAAGACCTGCTGGTGATGGAGCTTGCGCCCGATGCGAAGGGCAAATCGCGCCGCGTGGTGATCCAGCTTATGCCTGCGCCATTCAGCACCGGCTGGGTGGGCAATATCCGCAAGCTGGCAGCCGCGCACTGGTGGGACGACACCGCGATCGTGCGCGTGCAGGACAATTATGTCGTGCAATGGGGCGATCCCGATGCCGAGGACGAGGCCAAGGCCAAGCCGCTGCCTGCGGGTATCGCGAAAGTGCCGGAGAGCGGCTATGTGGTCGATCGGAAGGGCCTGAATATCGCTTCCGGCAACAGCGGCGCTGAGCCTTGGACGGCTCCTGACGCCTATGCCAAGGCGCTGGGTTTCTTGGATGGCTGGCCGGTTGCCAGCAATGACGAGAGCGTCTGGCCGGTGCATTGCTATGGCATGGTCGGCGTCGGCCGCAACCTCTCGCCCGATACCGGGTCGGGCGCAGAGCTTTACACCGTGATCGGCCATGCGCCGCGGCATCTGGATCGCAATATCGCTTTGGTCGGGCGCGTGGTCGAGGGGATCGAGCATCTCTCCAGCCTGCCGCGCGGCACCGGTGCCCTGGGCTTCTATGAAAGCCCCGAAGAACGCACCGTCATCGGCTCGGTGCGGCTGGCGACCGAACTGCCCGAGGCGGAGCGCCCGAAGCTCGAATATCTGGAAAGCACCAGCGAGTCGTTTGTCGCTTATGCGCGGGCACGGGCGAACCGGAAGGATGCGTTCTTCAATATCCCCGCTGGCGGGGCGGATATTTGCAACATTCCGGTTCCGATTCGGAAAATTGCGCAATAATGTAATAAAGTAACAAAACTGATCGCGCAGCGCGGGAGGTCGGAGTAAGGGCGGGACAAACAATAGCAGCAGGAGAAGAAGTCATGCGCGTTGGCACCGTCAAGGAAATCAAGAACCACGAATATCGCGTCGGCATGACGCCCGAAAGCGCCCGCGAGCTGGTGCAGCACGGGCACGAGGTATGGGTGCAATCGGGCGCGGGCCTGGGCATCGGTGCCAAGGACAGCGATTATCAGCGCGCGGGCGCAAAGCTGATCGAGACCGCCGCCGAAATCTTTGCCGAATGCGAGATGGTGGTGAAGGTCAAGGAGCCGCAGTCGATCGAGCGCGCGATGCTGCGCGAAGGACAGATCCTGTTCACCTATCTGCACCTCGCGCCCGATCCGGAGCAGACCAAGGATCTGGTCGAGTCCAAGGCGACCTGCATCGCCTATGAGACGGTCACCGATGCGAGCGGCGGCCTGCCGCTGCTCAAGCCGATGAGCCAGGTCGCAGGGCGCATGGCGATCCAGGCGGGCGCGACCGCGCTCGAAAAGGCGCATGGCGGACGCGGCATCCTGCTCGGCGGGGTGCCGGGCGTGCTGCCCGGCAATGTCTGCGTGATCGGCGGCGGCGTGGTCGGCTTCAACGCCGCACAGATGGCGGCAGGGCTGGGCGCGGACGTGACGATCCTCGACCGCAATCCCGAAGTGCTCGAGCGGCTGGGCTATTATTTCGAGGCGCGCGCCAAGACGCGCTTTGCCAATGTGTCCAACGTCGCCGACAGCGTTGCCAATGCCGATCTGGTCATCGGCGCGGTGCTGATCCCCGGTGCGGCGGCGCCCAAGCTCGTTACGCGCGAGATGCTGGGCACGATGAAGCCCGGCGCGGTGCTGGTCGATGTCGCGATCGACCAGGGCGGCTGTTTCGAGACCAGCCATGCCACCACCCATGCCGACCCGACCTATGTCGTCGACGGCATCGTGCATTATTGCGTCGCCAACATGCCCGGCGCGGTGGCGCGCACCAGCACCTATGCGCTGAACAACGTCACGCTGCCGCACATGCTGCGCATGGCGGACAAGGGCTGGAAGGACGCGCTGCGCAGCGATCCGCACCTTGCTGCCGGTCTCAATGTCTGGAACGGGCGGGTGACCTACAAGGCAGTGGCGGATGACCTGGGTTATGCCTATTGTCCGCTCGAAGAGGCGCTCGCCTGAAGCGCCCGAAAGCGCCAAGGAGAGCTGCCGATGATCGCCGACCACCAGAAGCCTGTCGATTCCCCGTTCGGCCGCCACAGCGAACCGCATGAGGTGCTGGCGGGCATCGACCTCAAGGGCAAGACGGTCATCGTCACCGGCGGTTATTCGGGCATAGGGCTGGAAACGGTGCGCGCGCTGGCGGCGGCGGGGGCATCGGTTACCGTGCCGGCGCGCGATACCGAAAAGGCCAATGCCGCGCTGGCAGGGATGCCGGGCGATATCCGCATAGCGCTGATGGACCTTGCCGATATCGCTTCGGTCAAGCGGTTCGCGCTGGGCTTTGCCTCCGACAACACCGCGCTCGATCTGCTGATCAACAATGCCGGCGTCATGGCCTGTCCGGAAATGCGCGTTGGGCCGGGCTGGGAGCTGCAGTTCGGCACCAACCATATGGGCCATTTCGCGCTGGCGACGACGCTGCTGCCGCTGCTTCAGCGCACCGAAAGGCCGCGCGTAGTGGCCTTGTCTTCCACCGGGCACAAACTGTCCGCCATCCGCTGGGACGACCCCAACTGGACCGATGGCAGCTATGACAAGTGGAAGGCCTATGGCCAGTCCAAGACCGCCAACAGCCTGTTCGCACTGGGCATCAACGCCCGGTTGAAGGACAGCGGCGGGCAGGCCTTTGCGGTGCATCCCGGCGGCATTTTCACGCCTCTCCAGCGCCATCTGCCGACCGAAGAGATGATCGTGCTTGGCTGGCTCAACGAACAGGGTGAGATTTCCGACGGCGCCCGCGCCATGTTCAAGACACCGACCCAGGGCTGCACCACCACGCTCTGGGCGGCGACCAGCCCGCTGCTCGAAGGCATGGGCGGCGTCTATTGCGAGGATTGCAACATCGCTGCACTCTCGGGCGAGCAGCCGGTGCGCTATCGCGATGTCGAGCCGCACGCGGTCGATCAGGACAGCGCCGAACGGCTGTGGGAAATGAGCGAGACGCTGCTAGCACAGGCCTGAGCGCGGGGGCGCCAGCCGCTCTCAGCCACGCCGTCGCGGGCGCGGTCTATCGGGAACGGGCGCAGCCTGTGGCAGCCAGAGGCTTCCAATGCCATCTCGCTGGCGCTTGATACCGGAAACGCAGCAGTCGCTTTCCGAAGGTTCGGGCACGGCCTCTTTCAGGAAGCATTCGCCATGTTCGGTCCGGCCGGGGATGACATAGGTCCATGCCCGGCATTGGCGCTCATCGTCGCACGCCGCCTTGCAGCTTTTCCAGTCCATGCCCGGCCGGTCGTAGATGATTTCGCGCAGGTCGCTGCCGAACAAATCCGTGTTGAACATCGGCGGGGCGTCAGCGGGTGGGCGCATGACGCTCTGGCCGGGGGTGCCGGCGGGCCTGCCGCTGCCCGGCGTCTGAGCAGAAGGGCCCAGATAGCGCACCGAGCTGATCGAGCCGCCATCCTCTCCGAGCGTCTGCACCTCGCCCGACACCTCGCGGCAGCGCGTGCGGAAGCCCGCATCCATACATACCAGCCAAAGCCCCTCTGCCTTGAGCGAGAAGGCATAATCGTTCGCGGTTCCATCAAAGCCTTCGCGGGCCGGCATGTCCTGCAGGTTGGCGACATCGCTGCGCACCGTGACGGCGGCTCCATCAAGACCTTCGCCGTTGAACAGGGTCAGGCTCGGAGTTCCCTGGGCTGCGAGGCTTGAGCCGAGCAGACAGACGGCGAGGGCAATAGGCGCAAGCGCGCGGCGTGCAAAGGGTGGTAGCATCATCGTCTCCTGGCTGCAGGGTGCGCGACCTGCCAACTCTGACAGAACTGCATGCGGTTGCAATGCCGGTCGTCACACCGACACAGCTCTAGCGAAATTCTGCAAAGGCGATCACGCGGCGGAAGCCAGCGCGGCAATGCGGCTGGCCGTCGATAACCTGCGCCTCGTGCCACATATCGCCCGAATGATAGCCCCAGCGCGCCAGACGCTGCATGGGGCGATCGGTCATCCGGCGGCCGAGCCATTGCGCGAGAACGGGCTTGAGCGCGGCGCGGGCTCGGGCCGGCGAACGGCAATCGCGTGCGCCCTGCCAGCTATCGACATTGCGGGCGAGATCGGCCTGCACGCGCTGGACACTACCGTTCAAGGATTTATCTCTGGGCGAGGCGAATTCCAGCCGCTGCGCGCGCGCGGTCTCGCGCGGCACCATGAGTGCGAGCGCCGCCACCGCCAGAATCAGCAGCAGGACCAGCCAGGTTCGCGCCATGGATTGCTCCACAAGGGATCATCGGTGGCCTGATCGCCGATGCTCGGGCACGAAGGTTGGCCAGCAGCCGTTTTGGGTCGACGAATTACCCCGCACACCGTCGATCAGACCGCAACCAGTCTAGGCGCGATGATGCAGATTGAGTCTGTGGCATATTGTCGCAAATGACGGGAAATCGCGGATGTATCGTCTGGCGCGGCGTTACATCAGGACAGATCGACCCGGGGTGTCGCGATGACCACCTTGCGCAGCAGCCGCTGCACTTCGGCATCGCCGCGCCACTTTTCCGCGATGCGCTTGTTCAGCGTTGCCGAATACCAGCGCTCGCCCAGCGTCGCGGCCTGCTTGAGCAGGATGACCAGGGTTGCGCGGTCGCCCATGCACGAGGCGTGGAAGGCGGGCGTCATGCGGGTCTTGCGCTCGCCCTCGGCAAATTCGCGCCGCGCTTCGGCAACCAGCACCAGATGCGCCGTGGCCGGATTGCGCTCGATGGCCGTATCGAGCTGGGTGGACAGGCGCTTCATCTCCGGTACCCCGCGCAGCGCCGCCAGCGCCCGATACTCACGCGCATAGGCCTTGATGTCGCCGCGCGAGATATGCGCCCAGGCCAGGCAGTTGCGGATGGTGGCGTCCGCCGGATATTGCGACTTCAGCTGTTCCAGCTCCATCACCGCGCGCCGGTCACGTCCCGCTTGCCAGTGCGCACAGGCGCGCTCGACCGCGATGGCGGGGGTTCCGGGCAGCAGCAGCTGCGCGGTATCATATTCGCGCTGCGCGGCGGCATCCTGACCGAGATCGGAAAGGACATTGGCGTACCAGAAATGGGTGAGGCCATCGCGCGGGTCGAGTGCGAGCGCACGACGGAAGGAATCGACCGATCGTTGCGCATCGTAGCTCCACCAATACTGAATGAAACCGTTGGCGCGATGCGCCGCCGCGAGCTGGTTGTCGAGCGCGAGCGCCTGTTCGACCGCAGACTTGGCGGCGCTGTACGCTCGGCTTTCGGTCGCCGCGCCATATTCGCGATAGATCAGCCAGGCTTCGGCCAGCCCGGCATAGGCGGGCGCGAAATCCTTGTCTGCGGCGATCACCTTCTCGTACAGCGCGATCGCACGGCGCAAATCCTCCGGCGTGCGCCGTGCCCATAAATCGCGCGCGGCGACATAATCGTCGGTTACGGTCTTGTTATGCGGCAGGGCTGCGGCCCGCTCGATCGGGGACGGACCCGGCGCGAGCATGTCGGTCAGCATGACTGTTGCGACGACCAGCGCGCCGATGGCGATGACCACGCTCGCGCCGACGAAAAGGCGTTTTCCTTTCCGCGGTAACGGGGACGGGGCGGCACTCGACGGCGTGCCTTCCTGGAGCCGCGGATCGGCTTCGGCCGAGACTGGAAGCGGTGGTGGCAGAGCGCCTGGGCTTTCCAGATCGCGCTGCTCTGCCTGCCCGGCCCATGCGGCCAGCTCATGCTCATAGGCAAAGACGGACCCCTGTTTGCCGCCAGGAAGCCGGTGCACGGGAAGATCGCGCTCGCGCGCCCAGCGCATCACGGTCGTGCGGTCACGGCGGAAATAGCCCGCAATCGCCTTCCAGCCATCCAGCCTGCGCTCAGATTGATCTGGATGGCTCAAGAATATTGCCTGTCAATTGCCACGACACCCGTCAGTCGGTGCGGTGCAACCCAATTACCCCCGCGCCGAGGCAAACCCTATCGGTTCGTCGCGACGCCTGTCCAGACATTATGTTATAAATCAGACATATCGCTGCGCTATTTTGTATCTTGGGCGCGCGCTCCCGCGATATGGATGGCAGGAATGCTGGCTGATCGCGAGGGTCGTCAACGACCGCCGCGCACAAAGGGGGCAGTCTGCCCAAGCTTCCGGGGAGCGGAGGGCGGCGGCAGCTGGCCAGCCGTCACGTGGCAGAATCGATTACGGCCCTCTACAGCTCGCGGGCTGCGACGCTTGGGTAGGTGCACCGAATGTCTTGAAGGAATGGTAGCGGAGGAGGGATTCACACGAAAAACATAAGATACTGATTTATAACAACGTTCTTGATCGTCGTGCCGATAATTCCGCTCAATCCACCCCCAATTTTACCCCTTCGCGACAGGCCGTGCCGAAATATCGACAGGCCGACATGCGCGATCCCTGCTACGCCCGAGAACGCGGCTGTTTACAGTGTGATCGCAGAAAGGACCGCAGACTATCGACAAACACCACGGTTGCACGGCCGACCTTGGCTGCCTCGATGTCGCCGGAAGCGATGAGCTGGTAGATCTTGGATTTGCTGAGCCCCGTCATCCGTACTGCGTCGGGAATGCGAACGCTTATCGGCCCAATCGGGGGCGCGTCGTCGCCATTCGTTGCAGGCTGCCGGGCCGACATCGGACTATTTCTTACGTGCCCGGCTGAACGAGCGGTCGCTCGCCAGGAAGCCGCTAAGCATGAATGGAATGAGGTCCGGTACGGACTCGCGTCGGCCGTAGGCCGCCTCATAGGCCTCGGCGTAGTCGTTCAGCGCTTCGATGAGATCCGGCATGACGTTGATCGTGATCTTAGCCGGCGTCCGATCGGGCAGCCTTGGCAGCTTCAAATCAGCCATGACGGCCTCCCCAGGGTCCGGGCAATATGATGTCTTTGTGCACGACCACCCGTAGCGGCCAGCCGGGACGCACGCGCAAGGTCGGCTGGATATTGAGATTGCGCGTGACGAGCTGATCGCCGGCGCGCGCGCCGCTCTGCTGCGCTGACTCGCGGATCGCCCGGACAAGGTCGCTTTCGGTGCTGCCGAAGCTCAATTCAGTGCCGACGCCCAGCAGTGTCGACAGGGCGACGCCCTTCAGAAGTTGCCAAGTATGCCGGTCGATCCGGTCGGACAGACCCGCATAGCCCTGCGTATCGGTCGCCGGCACATTGTCGATACGAATCGACGAGCCGTCGGGCAGGATAATCCGCTGCCAGACGACCAGCGCACGGCTCTGCCCAAACGCTACAACGCTGTCGTAGCTGCCGATCAGCCGCGATCCTTGCGGAATGAGCAGACCGCGCCCGGTCACACTGTCATAGACGTTCTCCGTGATCTGCGCGGTGACGAGCCCGGGAAGATCCGAGTTGAGCCCGGTTATGAGGCTCGCGGCAATGATGCTGCCGGCCTGCAAGGTCCAAGGCGATACGGACTGCGCCAGCGCGTGCGGATTGATGTCGTCGTCGCGATTGGCGTGGCCGACCAATTCGTTCTTGCGCCCCTGGGCGTTAGGATCTCGGTCAGGGTCGAGGAGCGGCTTGGCAGTCTCGGCCGATGCTGGCGGAACACTTGCATCGGTAGTCACCGGTGCAGGGGCGGCGGCGCGACCGCCGCCCGCCAATTGCAGCATGACGCCAGACTCGCGTGCGGCCTTCTGCTCAGCGGCGATGCGCTGGCGCTCGGCTTCGGCTTCCTGCGCGGCCCGGCTCACCGCATCGGCAGCGGGGTCAGGGGGAACCATCCCGCCAAGCTGCCGCTGGCGCTCGAGGATCGGCCGCCCGAGATCACCGGGAAGCGGTAGCCCGAGCTTCGGCACGTCGCCATAGCTCGTCGGCGCGCCCGCGAGCGCATCAGGCGGCGCCTTCGCGCCAACCAGCTTTTCATCGCTTCGTGCGATCAGGCTCAGGGTCGCGGGCTTGAGCGCCAGCCAGGCGACGCCGATGATCGCGGTCGAGCCGGCGGCAGCGATGGCGACGATCGCACCGCGGCGAAAACGGGTGACGCGGCCCGGCGCCGCGCGCAGAACGAGCGTTTCGGGGTCGGCTTTGGGCGCCGCGATCGGCGCGGAAGAAGCGGTTGGATCGGTCACGCGCCCCTCCCGGCCTTGCGCTGCCGGCTCTTCGGCTGGGCGGCGGTGATACGGACAATCTGCTGTTTCTTGCCGCCAAGGCGCAGCTCGGCGACACCGAACAGGCGGTCGACCACATAATAGCGGCCGGCGACGCGATAGTTGACGAGCTGGGCCTCGCCATCCTCGCCAATCACGAACAGCGGGGGCGCCTCACCCACGGCGATCGCAGGCGAGAACTCGATGTAGGTCTGCCGCCCATCGTCGAACGCGCGCAGCGGCCGCCAGGCCGGCTTGTCGCCCGAGATCGCATAGTTGAAGTTGAGGCTTTCGACCGAGAGGCCCGACGCGATCGGCGTCGCCGCCACGGCTGCATCGCGCTGACGCCGGAGCGCGATCAGCTCGTCATGTGGATAGGTCCAGGAGATCGCCGCCATCGCGGTCGCGGGCGTGCTTTCGAGCTGGAGATGGTAGGTCCGGCGATCGGTAGCAATGACAAGGTTTGTGCGTAGGCCCGCCGAAAACGGCTTGACGAGGATGTGCACGCGCTTGCTTTCGCCGATGCCGCTGGTGGTATCGCCGACAGTCCAGCGCACGGTGTCGCCGGCGGCGACGGACACAATCGTTTCGCCCGGCTGCAAGGCAATGTCGGTGATGCGCTCGGGCGCGGCATAGAGCCGGTAGAGCACGCCTTCCGCCCAGGGATAGACCTGGACGGCATATATATATCCCGCGCTCGACGGCTCGCGCAGTGCCGCCCGGTTGGCGGCAGTGACGCGCGCGGTGGGTGACGCGGGTTCGCGGCTCTGCGCAGCGACGCCCATGGCAAGCGCCATCGCGCTCGCCGCCAGGATGAGGGCACGGATCATTGGTCGGTCCTTTCGGGGGATGGTGCGGCTGCGGGTTGAGCAAGGGTCGGATCGAGCGGCGAGCCCAGCGGAATGTCGGTGGGCGGCGCGACCGGGAGTGATTGTGCGGGATCGGGCACGGCCGATGGTTGCGGCGAAGGCGGCCGGTCCTGAGGCGTTTCCAGTTCGCGGCTCCAGTCGATCGCGTCAACATAGAGACCGAGCGGGTTTTTTCGGAGCACATCGGCCAAGCGCGGCGGCTTGATCTTCACCGTGAGCATCGCCGTCCAGCGTGACGTGCTGGCGAGGCTTCCCCGCTCATATTGCTGCTCGGTCCATTTGACCTGGAAGCTCGTATCCGACGCGCGGACGACGCTCGTCACCTGCACCGAAACCGTCTTGCGCCCGACATCGGCGAACGGATTGGAGGTGCGGGCATATTCGCCGAGGAACAGTGACGCACGTTCGGTCGCGAAATCATAGGCTGATAGCCAGTTTTCACGCATCAATACCGGATCGAGCGAGCGCGCTCGAACGCCGGTGATGAACCGGCCGAGGAACCATGCGATCTGCGGATCGGTCGGCCGATAGTCCTTGGCGGCAGGCGCGACGGCCTGTGCTTGCCCGAGTGCATCGACCTCGACCACATAGGGCACGACGCGGCTTTGCATCGATTGCCAGACCAGCGCGCCCGACAGACCAGTGGTCAGGAACAGGCCGCCGAAGGCCATCAGCCGCCAGTTCTTCGCCTGTGCGCGAGCCGAGCCGATACGCTCATCCCAAAGCTGGCCCGCTCGTTGGTAGGGTGTCTCGGGTTCGGGCGTTCGCCCATAGCGCTGCAATGCGCGTCGAAATTTCATCGCTCAGTCCCTTTCCTTGATGTCTGGAGTGGCGCCAGCGCCGCCGCGGTCGCCGCCCTGGATTGCGTGGATCGCCATCTGGCGGCGGTGGCGAGCATTCTGGCTGGCATGAAGCTTCTGCGCCCAGGCGGGTGTTCCTTCAGCTGCGCCTATCGGCGCGGCTGCGGGGGCGGCGCCGCCGGCACGGGTGCTTCCTGCTTCCCATGCGGCGCGCTGCCCACGATCGGCGGCAGCGCTAACGCCGAGACCGCCGCTCATCCGGTTGGCAGCCGCGCCGCGCATGGCGGTCGCAACGCCGCCGAGGCCCGCGCCGACGCTGGTCGAGCCCGAGGTTTCCTGCCCGAGCTTGTAGGCAGTGGATGCGGCAGACCCCATCGATGTACCGGCGCGGATCGCGCCGAGACCGGCCCCCGCGAGACCGCGTGCCGCGCCGACGGCGCCAGCGCCTGCCATCGCAAGACCTCCGCCGGCAAGCACGGTAGTGGCGATCACCGATCCGGCGCCGAGCTGCGGCGCGCCGGCGACGAGGCCGGATGCGATTCCCGGGCCGAAGATGGAGAGGCCAAAGATCGCGAGGCTCGCGAGCATCAGCGACACGGCCTGTTCGATCGACACCTCGTCGCCGGTGATCGCACTGGTGAAGTCGGCGAAATAGTTAGAGCCGATGCCGACGATGACCGCGAGCACCATGACCTTGATGCCCGAACTGACGACGTTCCCGAGCACCCGTTCGGCGAGGAACGACGTGCGGTTCCACAGCGCAAAGGGCACGAGCACGAAGCCGGCGAGCGAAGTAAGCTTGAATTCGAGGATTGTGATGAAAAGCTGGATCGCGAGGATGAAAAAGGCGGCGATGACGACGACCCAGGCGATCACCAGCACGGCGATCTCGATGAAATTGTCGAAGAAGGCGATCGGGCCAACCAACTCCTTCGCCTGCTCGAGGAGCGGCCATGCTGCCTCGAAGCCGGTCCCGGCCAGCTTGCCGGGTCGCAATAAATCGTCAGCCGTAATCGCGCTGCCCCCTGCGGTGAGGCCGAGGCCGGCGAAGCTGCGAAAGATGATATCGGACAGTGTCGAGAAGCTGTTGAGGATCAGGGCGAAGACGCCGACATAGAGGATCTTTTTGAGGAACTTGGCGATGACGTCGTCTTCGCCGCCGAGCGCCCAGAACAGCCCGGCGAGCGTGATGTCGATGCCGATCAGGATCGTGGTCAGGAAACCGACGTCACCGCCCAACAGGCCGAACCCGCTGTCGATGTAGGAGGCGAAGGCCTCCATGAACTGATCGATGACATTCAGGTCATCCATATGGGCGGGTTCCTGCTTGAAGTTGAAAGGTGTCGCGGGGACCGGCGGCCATGAGAGGGGCAAGCCCTACGGCCCCCGCGACGAGACAGGTTCGGACCCGGGGGGAGCTGGGGGCGCGGTCCTCGCCTGCCTCAGCTCATTGGCGTGGCGTGTAAGCCTTGCCGTCGCCGAGGAAGCGGCGCGTCGACTCGCGTGCCTCGCGCGCGATCTGGCCCCGCTGCGCCTGCTCGACCGATTCCGCCCGGAACTGCGCCGCCATCATTTGCTGAAGCTGGAGCTGCTGCTTGGCGGTGAGCGCGAGAAGCTGGTTCGTGGCCTGCTGCGCCTGAAGCGAGCCTTCCGCGCCCTGGCTGCGCGCGACGATGTCGGCGAGCGCCTGCGTGTCGCTCCGTACGTTGTCGACGATGCGGTTCTGGACCCCCATCGTCTGGCGAAACGCGGACATCGCGGTATCGAGTTGATCGCGTGCGCGAGCCACACGCTGATCGCGGCGGAACACCTGATCGAACTCCTGCGGGTAGAGCTGGCGGAAGCGCTCGTCGAGCTGATCGATGCGGAAGTCGACGCCCTGCGCCTGGCCCATGAGCTGGTCGATCTGCTGGAGGCGCTGGCGAAGCTCCTGAAGTTGCGGGAAATCGATCCGGGACAGGTTCTTGCCCTGGTTGATCAGCATCTGCGCTTCGTTCTGGAGACTCTGGATCTGGTTGTTGATCTGGGCAAGCGTGCGCGCGGCGGTGAGCAGGTTTTGCGAATAGTTCGATGGATCGAACACACTGAGCTGGGCCGCGACGGGCGTCGAGGTCAACGCGATGCCGATACCGAGCGAGCCGACGGCGCCGAGCGCGAGAGCGGAGAGGCACGCATATTTGCGGATAGGGATACGGGGCACGGGAAATTACTCCTTGTCTTCTGGGGGGCGGGCGGCAGGGTGACGCCCAAGCAGGTCGGCCGCCCAATCGAGGCCGGCTTGGGAGAGAAAGGTCGCGGCGAAGTCGGCCTGGCCCTTTTCGGCCAGCACCGCGTCTATGCGCTTCTGGCTGTCGGGATCGGACGCGCCGCACAACGCCAGCGCGATCGGGCCTAGCCCAAGCTCGAACAGCCGGTTGCCGCGCGCTGATTGCAGATAATATTGCCGCTTGGGCGTCGCGCGGCTGACCAGTTCGATCTGGCGCGCGTTGAGACCGAAGCGGACGTAGACCGTCTGGCCCTGCGGCTCGATCGCCCGATCATTGGGCAGCAAGATGCGCTGCGGACAGCTTTCGATGATGGCCGGCGCGATCGTGCTGTCGGCGATATCGGCTAGGCTCTGTGTCGCGAACACGACGCTGACGTTCTTCTTGCGCAGCACCTTCAGCCACTCACGGATGCGCGCGGCGAACAGCGGGTGGTCGAGGAACACCCAGGCTTCATCCAGTACGAGAAGCGTCGGCCGCCCGGTGAAGCGCTCCTCGAGACGATGGAACAGGTAGGTCAGCACGGGCGCAACGACGCCCGCCTGCCCCATCAGCGCTTCAGTCTCGAAGCACTGCACGTCGGCGATCGCTAGATCGTCTTCGGCGGCGTCGAGCAGGCGGCCGAACGATCCTTCGAGCGTATAGGGCGCGAGCGCCGATCGCAGCGGTGCCGATTGCAGCAGCAGCGACAGGCCGGTGAGCGTGCGTTCCTCGATCGGGGCGGTCGCGAGATTGGTGAGCGCCGACCAGACGGCCTCCTTGATCTCGGGTGTGACCAGTACTTTCTCATGGGCGAGCAGCGCGCCGATCCATTCGGTCGCCCAGGCGCGTGCGTTGGAGCGATCGATGTGGCGCAGCGGCTGGAAGGCGATCGTTCGCCCGCCCACGTCATCGGCATGACCGCTCTCACCGCCAAGCCCGAGCGCGTGATGCGCGCCGCCCATCGCCAGCACGGCCGCGCGCGCCGAAAATCCCTTGTCGAAGACATAGACCTGGGAGTCTGGATATCGCCGGAACTGAAGCGCGAGCATTGCGAGCAGCACCGACTTTCCGGCCCCGGTGGGTCCGACGATCAGCATATGACCGACGTCGCCGACATGCGTGCTGAGACGGAACGGCGTCGAGCCGCTGGTTTCCGCATAAAGCAGCGGCGGACCGTCGAGGTGCGGATTACGCGCCGGTCCTGCCCATACCGAGGACAGCGGCATGAGATGCGCGAGATTCAGGGTGTGGACGATCGGTTGCCGGACGTTCGCATAGACATGGCCCGGCAGGCTCGACAGCCACGCCTCGACCACATTCATGCCCTCGCGGATGCAGGTGAAGCCGAGCCCGTTGACGATGCGCTCGACCGCGCGGACCTTTTCCTCGACGCGGGCGCGGTCGATATCGGCAACGGTGATCGTCGTCGTCAGATAGCCGAACGCGACATGATCGCCGCCGAGCGCCTGCAAGGCGAGGTCGGCATCGACCACCTTGTTGTCGGCATCGCTGTCGAGAAGCTGGACCGGCTGGTTGTAGATGACTTCGCGCAGCAGCGCGGTGATCGACTTGCGCTTGTTGAACCACTGCCGCCGCAGGCGAGTGAGCGCTTTGGTTGCGTCGGTCTTGTCGAGCGCAATGAAGCGCGTCACCCAGCGATAGCCAAAATCCTCATGGTTGAGTCCGTCGAGGATGCCGGGACGGCTCGCGTTCGGAAATCCGAGGATGGTGAGCGTCCGCAGATGCTCGTCGCCGAGCATCGGTTCGAGCCCGCCGGTCAGCGGCGTGTCGGCGAGCAGCCCGTCCAGATAGATGGGCGTTTCGGGCACGGCGACGACATGGCGGCGCGCGGAGATCGCACCGTGGAGAAAGGTCAGCATTTCGCTGTCGCCGAGCGCGCGCACCTCGGGCATGAAGCCTCTGAACAGGTCAAGCGCACGATCCGTCTCGGCGATGAAGCCGGCAAGCGCTTGTCGCCAGTCGCGGCCCTTCGCGTCGTCGCTGCGCTCGATCAGCGCTCGGCCCGCCGTGTCCGCCTGATCGGGCGGAGGCAGGAGGGTGAGCGTCAGATAATAGCGGCTCTCGAAATGCGCGCCCGCGCTTTCGAACGCCGCGCGCCGTTCCTCATCGACCAGCCACGACGCCGCATCGGGAAAGCTGCTGTCGGGATAACCCAGCGCTTCGCGCCGCTCGGCCTCGAAATGGAGTGCCCAGCCCGAGCCGAAGCGCTTCAGGACATTGTTCGCCCGCGCGCAGGCGGCGACAAGCTCGGCTTCGGTGGCGGATTCTAGATCGGGGCCGCGGAACCTGAGGACGCGCAAAAAGCTGCCGTCCTTGTTGAGCACCACGCCGGGCGCGACAAGCGCCGCCCATGGAAGATGATCGGCGAGCCGGTCGGCCTTCTGACGGTATTCGCGCAGATTCAGCATGACAGATGCCCCTTCTGGCGAAGGTGGCGGACAAGGACCGGGGCGAAGTCGGGATCGCGCTTGGCGGCGAACACCGCGAGAGTGTGCCCGAACGCCCACATGGCCAGCCCGGCGATCCACTGCTGGAGACCGAGTCCGAGCGCGGCCGCGATCGTACCATTGACGATCGCGATCGCTCGCGGCGCCCCGCCAAGCAGGATCGGCTCGGCAAGCGCGCGGTGCATCGGCGCCTCGAACCCCTCGATATGGCTGGCGCCATAGGAATTTGGCGCGTTCACGAGATGAGCGCCCCGCCGCCGAAGCTGAAGAAGCTGAGGAAGAAGCTCGACGCCGCAAACGCGATCGACAGGCCGAAGATGATCTGGATGAGGCGCCGGAACCCGCCTGCCGTCTCGCCGAACGCGAGCGTCAAACCGGTGACGATGATGATGATCACCGCGACGATCTTGGCGACAGGACCCTGGACCGATTCGAGGACCTGCTGAAGCGGTTCCTCCCACGGCATGCCCGAGCCGGCGGCCTGCGCGGTGGCGGCGAGCGCAAGCCCGAGGCCGATGGCGGCGCCGGTGAGGAAGATGCTCCGACGATCGGGAATACGGGCAGGAATACGGGACAAGCGCATGGTCATTCTCCTTGGGGTTCGAGGGCGTGGTCGGGAGTAAGGTCGAGGACGGCGTAGCCGCCGTCGGGATCGAGGCCGGCGACGCGCGCGATCGTGTCGACGCGGCGCGCGAGGCCGCGCCCGGCGATGAACACGATCATGTCGATGGCGTCGGCGATCAGCCGGCGCGGAACGGTGACGACGCTTTCCTGCACGAGCTGCTCGAGCCGGTAGAGCGCCGACACTGCCGAATTGGCGTGGACGGTTGCGATGCCGCCCGGATGCCCGGTGTTCCAGGCTTTGAGCATGTCGAGCGCTTCGCGCCCGCGCACCTCGCCAACGACGATGCGATCGGGGCGGAGCCGCAATGTCGAGCGGACAAGATCAGCCATCGTGACGCCGCCGGCTCCGGCAGTGCCAATCGTACGCGTGCGCAGCCCCACCACGTCGGGCGCGGCGCATTGCAACTCACGCGTGTCTTCAATGATGATGACGCGTTCGTCGAGGTGCGCCATCTCGGCGAGCAGCGCGTTGGCAAGCGTCGTCTTGCCCGAACTGGTGCCACCCGCGACCAGGATGTTCTTGCGCTCGACCACGGCCATCGACAGCAGTCGCGCCGTGTCGGCGGGCATGATGCCGTCCCGCACATAGTCGAGCAAAGTGTAGATGCGCGCCGCGGGCTTGCGGATCGAGAAGCACGGCGCGAGGCTGACCGGCGGCAGGATACCCTCGAACCGCTCGCCCGCGCCTTCGCCGTGCGGTGGCAGCTCGGCTGACACGATCGGCGCATTGCCATGAACCTCTGTCCGTGCGTGGCTGGCAACCAGGCGGATGATCCGCTCGACCTGCGCGGGCTCATATTTGGTGCCGGTATCGATCCGGCCTTCGCCGAGTCGATCAAGGCGCAACACGCCGTCCGGGTTCACCATGATCTCGATGACCACCGGATCGGCCAGCGCTGCGGCGATGGTCGGCCCCATCGCGGTGCGCAGCATCGCGCGCCGACGCCCTGCGGAATTATCGGAGCCGAAAAGCGTGTCGCTCATCGCCCACCTCCATTGTCTTTCGCGGAGGCAGCAAGCGTGCGCTGGCCGCTGGCGAGCGCTTCGCCGACGCGGGCAATGAACGCCTCGAAGCGGTCTCGGCCGATCGCACGCGCCGCTTCGTCGGCTTCGGCCAAAGGGGCCTGCACCATCAGTTCATAGCGGATGAACAGCGCCAGGCTCTCGAGCAGCACATGCCCGTCACGCTCGACACGCCCCAGCGCGAGCGACATGCGATCGAGCCGCTGGCTGAACTTGTTCTCCAGCTCGCTCGCCGCCTGCCGGTTGAGCCAGGCGGTGAGCGCGTCGGTGAGGATCGCCGATTTGGACGCGCCGGGCTGGCTCGCCAGCGCCTCGAAGCGGTGGCTCAGATCTTCGGGCAGGAAGAGCTGGTAGCGGACGCGGTTGGGTTTGATCGCGGCCATTGTCAGAAGTCCGGCAGCATGTCGGCGCTGCGACCCTGATTGATCGCGTGAGCGCGGATCAGCGTGCCGGTGGCGCCGGCGCGGTCCATCGCGTGCTTGTCGGCGATCGTGTCGGTGTCGTCGCTGTCCAGGCCGAGCAGGTCGAGCTGCTTTGGCGGCTCGGGTTTTTTGGCGGGTTCTTCGCCGAGGCCGGGGTGGCGCTGCTGTTGCAAGCCGCCGTCCTCATCCGCCTTCGCATCGTCATCGGGCTTGCCGAGCCGGGTATCGGGCGCGCGGACCAGTCCGCTCCAGTCGTTGGGGCGTGCCTGCGGCCGGTCGGGATAGTCTCCGGGCGCGGGCTGCGGCGGCGGTGCGATCCGCTCGCGGAAATTGCGGTCCTCGTAATAGCGCAGCTTCCTCGCGCGGATCGGGGCCATGCCGGAGACAAGGACAAGCTCATCCTTGGGCGGGAGCTGCATCACCTCGCCGGTGGTCAGGAGTGGCCGGGCGGTCTCCTGCCGGCTGACCATGACGTGCGCCAGCCAGGGCGCGAGCCGGTGGCCGGCATAGTTGCGCATCGCGCGCTGTTCGGTGGCGATGCCGAGCGCGTCCGAAATCCGCCGCGCCGTGCGCTCGTCGTTGGTCGCAAACGCGACGCGGACATGGCAGTTGTCGAGGATCGAGTTGTGCTCGCCATAAGCCTTCTCGATCTGGTTCAAGGACTGCGCGATCAGGAAGGCGCGCACTCCATAGCCCGCGAGAAAGGCAAGACTGGTCTCGAAGAAGTCGAGCCGCCCCAATGCCGGGAACTCGTCGAGCATCATCAGGAGCTTGTGCTTGCCCGCCCTGGCGGGATCGGCATCGAGCTTTTCGGTGAGGCGGCGGCCGATCTGGTTGAGCACCAACCGCACCAGCGGCTTGGTGCGGCTGATGTCCGATGGCGGGATGACAAGGTAGAGCGAGACCGGATGGCCGGCCTCGACGAGATCGGCGATCCGCCAGTCGCAGCGCGATGTCACCGCGGCGACGGTCGGGTCGCGATAGAGCCCGAGAAACGACATTGCGGTGGAGAGGACGCCGCTGCGCTCGTTCTCGCTCTTGTTGAGCACCTCGCGCGCCGCCGAGGCGACGACGGGATGGATCTGCGGCGCATCCTTCGTGCCGAGGTGATTGGTGGTCATCATCCGCCGGAGCGTGGCGGTGAACGGCCGCTGCGGGTCCGACAGGAATGTGGCTACCCGTGCGAGCGTCTTTTCTTCCTCCGCATAAAGGACGTGGAGGATCGCGCCGACCAGGAGCGAATGGGAGGTTTTCTCCCAGTGGTTGCGCCGTTCGAGCGCGCCTTCGGGATCGACCAGGATGTCGGCGATGTTCTGGACGTCGCGGACCTCATGCTCGCCGCGCCGGACCTCCAGCAGCGGGTTGTATTTGGCGGAAGCGGGATCGGTCGGATTGAACAGCAGGACGTGGGAGAAGCGCGCGCGCCAGCCGGCGGTGAGCTGCCAGTTCTCGCCCTTGATGTCGTGAACCACGGCGCTGCCGGTCCAGCCAAGCAGTGTCGGTATGACCAGCCCGACGCCCTTGCCCGAACGGGTTGGCGCGAACGCCATGATATGTTCGGGGCCGTCATGCCGGAGATAGCGGCCGCGCGAGCGGCCCAGGAATACGCCGGCATCACCGTAAAGGCCGGCCCGCTCGATCTCGTTCGGCCTGGCCCAGCGCGCCGAACCATAGGTGGTGACGTGACGCGACTGCCGCGCGCGCCAGAGCGAGCCTGCGATCGCCGCGCCGCAGCCGATGAAACCGCTCGCGCCGGCGAGCGCGCCGGCCTTGTCGAAAACATGCGGCGCATAGGCATCGTAGTGATACCACCAGGGGAAGAGCGCCCAGGGACGATAGACCGGCGTGCTTCCAGCCATGAACCAGGCCGGACCAAGTTCGGGCTGGTAGGCGAGCATCGCCGCCGCCCATTGGGTCGCCGCCCAGAGGCCCGCGATCACGATTGCGAACACGACAAGGATCTGGCCGATGAGCAATTTGGTCGGGGTCACGTTGAAGCTCCCGCCCATACCGCCGGATGCGGTCGGGGCGCGGCTTCAAGACTCGGCTATGGGCCGCCCGAAATGAACGGAGCCGCTGGGGGCTGGTGGGTGACCGAAGGAGATCACTCGTCGGCGACTGACTCAATATTCCAGCTCTGTTCTTTTGATCGAGCTATGACCCGAGTTGATGATTCTGCCCTGTCGTTGTCCCTCGAGGTGGCACTGACCACCACACCGCACCGCCGATGACCCGCTACACCCTGCAAAAATCCGAGCTGCAAATTCGGGCTTGCGTGTCGGATTATCAGACATTATATCGCATTTAATGTAGTGAAATCGTGCGAGGCATGCATGGCGACAATCGCTCCTCCGCAGCCCGCGGCAACCGCGTTTCCCAAAGCCGACGCCATTAGGGCGTTGGTCGACGAACTGCTGCAAGTGGCCAGGGCTGAGGCACAGGTGCGCGGAATTGCCCTGCCTCCGGAAAACCCGAAGATCATCCAGGCGCCCGTGCCACTCGACTCCTTGTCCGTGGTCGACACGCTTTGCGCGGTGGAGCAGGTCCTCGACATCGAGCTTCGCGACAGCATCGTCCGCACCGGCGGCTACAATTCGATCGAGAAGGCGATTGACGACCTCCTCCCTAAGATCGAACGCGTCTGGGTTAAGAAGAAAGGGTCGAAGCCATGACCAATCTCGCACTCCGCCAGGAAGGCGACGAGCAGGAGCGGCGGCGCTTGGGCGACCGTCTGCGCGAAGCACGGAAATATCTCGGCCTCAAGCAGGAAGAAGTTGCTGCCTATCTCAAGATTCCCCGGACCGCGCTTACCGATATCGAGAATGGCCAGCGCCGCGTTGAAGCGATCGAACTGACGCGGCTTGCCCGTCTTTACCGCCAGTCGGTGGCCTATTTTACCGGCGAAGACGAGGCCTCCGCGAGCCTTCCCGCCGATGTCGCCCATCTGGCGCGACGCGTTGCGGCCTTGTCGACTGAGGACCGGGCCGAGCTGAGCCGGTTTGCCGAATATCTCCGCTCGCGGTCTGGCGGCGAACGGAGCTGATCGATGGCGTCGGATTATGCGAGCGCGGTTCGCGCTGGTACGATGGCAGCGGGCCGCCTGCATCGCGAACTCGATACGCGCGCACTGATCGAGACCCAAGGCGGCAGCGTCGATGTCTTCGGCGCGATCCATGCCGTGGGTCTACCCTTGCTGCTTCGTCCTCTGAAAGGCCTGCTCGGCGCCTATCTCAGCGCACCTGCTCCTGGCGTTCTCGTCACGACGGAACGACCGATGAGCATCCAGCGCTTCACGGCCGCGCACGAACTCGGGCATTTTTCGATGCGACACGAGCCGAGCCTCGACGATGAGAGCATCCTGCGCCGGATGCCGATGTCGCCCGAACCGGGAAACAACTTCGAGGAAACCGAAGCCGACGCCTTTGCGATCGCCTTCATGATGCCGAAATGGCTGGTGCTCGCGCACAGCGCGCGACAAGGATGGCAGATCGATCATTTCCGGCGCCCCAATGTCGTCTATCAGCTCTCGCTGCGGATCGGCGCCAGCTATGAGGCGACGTGCCGCACCCTGGTTCGCTACAATCTGATTTCGCCATCGGTGATGACCGACCTGCTCCGGACGCAGCCGCGCAGCCTGAAGGTCGATCTCCTCAAGGACTATCGGCCCGACAACTATCGCGGCGACGTCTGGCTGCTGACCGAGCGCGATGCCGGCTCGCGGATCGATGGCAGTCGCAATGATCTTTTCGTGCTGCAGCTCGAAGAACATAGCGGCGGTGGGTATCTCTGGGATCTCGACCAACTGATCGCCAGCGGCTTCGCCGTCGTTCGAGACGAGCGTGAGGCAATCGACGGCGATGGCATCGGTGGTCCCGTTGTCCGCCGTGTCACCGCGGCGCCCGATGCGCCGCGGCGCGGCCGCATGTCGCTCGACGAGCGGCGGCCGTGGCAGCCTGCGCCGGCCCTCACCAGCCTGACGCTCGATTTCGACCTCACCGGCCCGGAACAGACGGGCCTGTCGCGCGCCGAACGGCGGCACCTGCTCGAGGCCGCCTGACGCCCCATGATCGATATCGTCCGTGACCTTCGGCCGCTGTTCGGGCCTGCGCGCGATCAAGGCGCGCGGCCGACATGCCTCGCATTCGCCGCGAGCGACACCCACGCCGGGCTTCGCGACGGCTGGGCACCGCTGTCGTGTGAATTCGCCTTTTATGCCGCGCAGAAACGGGCGGGCAGACCGCCGACGAGCGGCGCACTGCTATCCACAATGCTGGACGCGCTACGGCTCGATGGCCAACCCGACGAGAAAGGCTGGCCGTATCTGGCAGCGGTTCCAGCCGATCATCGACTGTGGACGCCGCCGGCGACCGTTGGCCCGCTCTATGGCCGCAACGGACAGAGGGATGGAACCGACCTGTCATCCATCCTTGCCGCGCTGGATCGTGACACGCCGGTGCTCATGCTGACGATGCTGTCACGGTCTTTCTTCCAGCCGCGCGGTGATGGCGTCGTCGATCCGGCGAACGACGAACTCCCCGAGCCAGCGCAACGGCACGCGGTCGTCGCGGTCGGGCATGGAACCGTGGACGGCACCCCGGCCATTCTCATCCGCAACAGCTGGGGACCAGGTTGGGGCTTGGAAGGCCACGCCTGGCTTACTGAGCGCTTTCTAGCGCCGCGCCTTTTCGCCACGGCAAATTTGACGGAGGAAGTCGATGTATCTTCCCATACCGCCGCAGCCTGACTGCGTTGCTGGCTGGCGCGAGGCGGTCCGGCTCGTCGACCTCGCCACCGGACACCAGGCGCAGAATGTCGTCATCTCCGTGGCCGAGCCGACTGCGCGCGCAACACTCGCCGATCCCGTCGTGGCGGAAGTCGATGCCTTCCTTTCGGGCCATGGCAAGAAGCCCATCGAGACGGTCGCCAACACGATTTTTCCGGCAGCGCTGTACAGGCGCTACGGCGCGCCGCAATTCTTCGACCGGTTTCGCGACAACGTGCTGCCGAAGGTCCGGAGGTCGGGCGCTTGGTCGGGCTATTATTTCGAACGGATGATGGAATTGCCCCGCGCCGACGGCCAGCCAATCAATCAAATCTGGGGCATCGTCGAGCGCCTGCGCAACCCGAACGTCCGAGCGCTCAACAAATTCGAACTGCTGATCTTCGACCCCGCCCGCGACGTGAATGACTCGCCCTACGGCGGTCAGTGCCTGAGCTTTGCCAGTCTCAAGCTGATCGGCAAGGGCGACGATCGTCGCCTCGGCATGACCGCGCTCTACCGCAATCACTACTATATCGAAAAACTGCTCGGCAATCTGATCGGCCTCGGCCGTCTGCTCGAATTCATCGCCAAGGAAGGCGGGGTCGCGCTGGGTCCGCTCACGATCGTCTCGACCAACGCCACGGTCGACACCGCCAACTGGAACCGCGGCGATCTTAAGCAACTCTTTGAACGCTGCGATCAGGCGAGCGCACATCTCCGTGCTGCGGCGTGAGGCGCGCCCAACGGCAGTTCTAGCGGCTCATCGTTGTCATCCGCGACACCGTACAGGCTGAACATGCCCTCGATGAACTCGCGCTGCCCGCCGTAGCTCGGATGGCGGACCGCGGTGGTCGGAATGTCGAGACCGTCCAGCGCCAGGTGAGCGTCGCGCCCGATCGCGACGATCTGGCGGGGCCGGATCATTGACACGAGGGCTTGCAATATCGGCCAGGTCGCCTCGCGCTCGCTTCGCGTGTGGCATCGGTTCGACATCGGATCATCCGCTTCATGGGGATGGAACGGGAAAACGTTCCAGAGCATGACAGGCTGACCGATCCGCTCTAGCACACGCCAGACGATCGCCGCGGTGCGCTCCGCCACGGCGGGTCCCTGCGTCGCACGTTCAAATGCGATGCCGCCCATCAGCGTGCCGGCATGTCCGAGGTGAATTTCGTCGGTCAGCGGTACGCCCGTACGCCGCCCCCCGCGATAGCCGAGATCACGCGCGATCCAGATCGTTTCGACGCGATGATCAAGCGCCGCGGTGAGCAGCATTTCGAGATTGTCGCGGCGCCGGGCGGCGGCGTCGCTGCGGTCATGGACCGTGCAGCGATCGCGCCAGGGATTGAACACTGAGGGAAGTTCGGTCGCCGCCAGGGTGGACACAAAGGATTTCGGGGTCATGACGGCAATTCCTTGATACGCAGGCGGCGATTGGCGAAGTCGATCAGGACGCGGCCGCGCCGATGCTCCTGAAGGAAGCGGAAAGCCGTATAGCCCTGGAGGATCGCTTCCTCCCAAAGCCACAGCGGACAGCGTTCTGATTCGTAGCCGGCGACGAACTGGCGGACATGCTTCAGCATGTCCAGCGGAAGGCCACCGCGCTTCACGTTTTCAAAGTACCGGAGTTGCTGCGCTTGTCCGAAAATCCAGGAAGTTATGCCCTCTTCGATGAGAATCGCCCGAGCACCGTCTTCGGCGTCGTCGAGTTTCGGATCGCTCTTGCGCTTGAGACGGAGCAGCGCACGCAGCACTGGCGACCAGCCAAGCACCGCGACATAAGCGTAGTGAAAGACATCGTGGAAACGATAGTCGTCGGGTTCGAGCGCGTTGTCGGTGAGCCGGTCGCCGACATACACACCGCTTGAGCGTTGATACACGAATGTCTGCCCGCGAACGGTGCGTTCATAGACGTCGATCGCCATCCGCCGCGGCAATTGCTCTTCTGGGTCGAGCGCCGCATCGGTCGGCGCCGGATAGATGCGCTCGCGCGGCCAGCGATCGAAGATCTTGTGAAGATTCTTCACGGCGGCAGCCTCGATGGTAACACCGGATTCGTTTGCCGCCTGGATCAACCGGCGCATGACCGCGACCAGCCGGCCCGCGAGTGCTTCGCGGTCCTTCGCAAGACCGCCCGCCTGGAAATCGTTGATGAGCAGCCCAACGTCGCCTGCCAGCGCGAGCAGGCTATGCTCGAACTGCGGCATCGGTGCCTTGGCAAGCGGAATGTGCTGCGGCTGCAGCGCATGGAAACTGAGCGTTTCGTTGCCGCCCGTCTGCCATTGTCCGCCGTTTGTCGCCGCGGCGGCAGCGATGTCGCTGAGCGCCATGCGGCTGCGCCGTGCGATCGCCGCCAGATACCAAAGGACGTCACCAAGCTCTTCCGCGACGGCGTGAGCGTAACCCAGGTAGGAGGCATCGTCGCGCTGCTTTTTCTTGGCCTCACTGAGCAAGCTGCCGACTTCGCCGAAAAGGCCAAGCATCGAGAAGCCCAGTGCGCGGCCACCGCTGCGTTGATCAGTCCGCGCGGCCTGCTTCGCATAATCCGCAACAGTGAGAGCTTCGAAATCCTCGCTCATCGCCTGCCCTTCCGGCGATCCGATATCGCGTCTGCGGGGACGCTCACGCCATAGGCTTCAAGTGCCCGCAGTACGATCATCCGGATCGGCTCGCGGGAATCGAGCGACCGTTGACCGAGATCGCGTTTCGTAACGGCAGGAATCTGCACCTGAAGATGCTCGTCGCCGACATCGGTTTGCGCTGCGATATTTTTCATGAATCCATGAAAACATAATTTCATGAAAATAGAAAGCCCGAATCCTCCGGATCAGGAGACGCTCGGCCCGCTGCGCTGCCGCCCGAGTGTCCAGTTGATCCCGCCGTCGCGCATGATGCCCGAGACCGATTTACCGACATGGCGATCGAGAACAGAGCGCCACGGCACCAGCGTGAAATCGCGCGACCGTTCGATGAGCGCATGGCGACCACTCGTCATCTCGACTGCGCGCACGAGCCTGCCTTGAACAGCCTCCCCCTCTCTGGCCTCGGCGAACGGAACGCCTAACTTGTCGGAGAGCTGGCGGGCGACACGCAGCAATTCTCGCCGCTGGAGCGCGGCGAGCATCCCTCGCCGATAGACCGTCTGCCCATCCTGTTCGTCTGCAAGCTGTTCGGTGATCAGCCATTGCCGTCGCATCGCCTGCGCTGAACGAACCTCGTGCCCGAACCCAGCATCGCGCACTGGCACCGGCGCTTCGGCGACCAGCTCGCGATCGAGCCAGGTCGCGGCATCGGTTCCCGGTAATTTGTCGAGCGGGATCGCCGACAGGGTTTCAATGGCAACGGGGTGGTCGCGGAACTGCATGGCTTCGAACCTCTCGACCCTGGCGAGATGGTCCGGCGCGATGATCCAGCTTCCGTCGGGCTCGCGCTCGACGACGCCCGAGATTTTTCGCATCGCTTCAAGCCGCCGGACATGCGTTTCGGCGAAGCGTTCGCTGGCGGTCGGATCGTGCTTCAGATGGGCGTCGATCGAATAGCGCCCGCCGTTCGCCGCCGCGATCTCGTCGATCGTCCGATCGACGGCGCGAATGCCGCCCTCGCGTGGCGCGATCCGGACGATGGCATTTTCGGGGATCGTGTCGACCAGCTCGCCCTTGCCGATCTCGGCATAATGGGTGCGCCCGTCGATGCCGTCGACCAGCAGATAATGACGGTCTTCATGTTCGTCGGCGAGCCCGCGCATCACGACGCGGCCGATGATCGGCGTCGCCTCCTTCGCGACCGGGTCGTAGATGACGCGATCGACCGCAGCACGATCGAGCTTCCGCGCGGTCAGCTCGCGCTGCATGGTGCGGATGATGTCGCCGCGCTCGCCGATCTGGCGCAGTGTGTTCGCAAGGTCGGGCTCAAGCCGCCAGGTGCCGTTGCCGACATGCGAGGCGAGTCCCATGCGCCCGAGTTTCTGCAGGCGACCGACGCGAAGCGATTGCTGGAAGGGATCGCCATCGCTCGCGCTGACCAGCCGCGCGGTATCCATGTCGCGGATCAGCCGTCTGTCGATCGCGGTCAGCCGCTCGGCACCCGTATCGCTGCGAAGCCGCTCTTCGATTTCAAGGTCGGTGCGCGGCCCCAGGTCGAGGTTGACGATCTCGATCGCCCGCTGCCGGCTCCCGTGCGAGATATACTCGCGCGCGATCAGCAGATTCTCACCCCGATCGTTTACGCCGCGCACCACGATATGCGTGTGCGGATGGCCGGTATTGAAATGGTCGACCGCCACCCAATCGAGCTTTGTCCCAAGATCCTGCTCCATCTGCGTCATCAGCCGGCGCACGAACGGCTTCAAGTCGGGATACTGGTCGGCGTCCTCGGCCGACACGATGAACCGGAACTGGCGGCGGTCGCCGTCACACCGTTCGAGGAACGCCTTGCCATCGGCGACGTCGCTGTCGGGCGAGTAGAGCGCACCAGCCTCGCCCTCACGGGTCACGCCGTCGCGCTGAATATAGCGAAGGTGCGCCTTCGCACCGCCCATGCCTTTCCCGCCAAGGCCGACAGGCCGTATCTTGACGATCACGCGGCGCGACCGGAACGCGCCCAATCGGTCGCGCGATCTGAGCACCCGCGCAACACTCGCGCCGCGCCCGATCCGGCTGCCGTCGAAACGGCCGCGCCTGCCCGTTTTCATGCCGGCCCGCTTTGCCGCTTTCACGACGCGGCTCAGGTAGCGCTGCTCCTTGCCCCGGCCGCGCATCCGGCCCAGCTGCGGTTCGAACTCATCATCGCGCATAGCGGCGTCCTTCCATGCCGGAATGACGCTCCCCGCCGATAAGAATGGCGCGTCCTCGCCAGAGCGCAAGGAGTCTCGCGATTGGGATCGGAAAAGCCCAGAAAACCGCCACTCCTGGTAACCCTGTCTCGCACTCAAAGGGCGAGTCTCGCAAAAGCCTTCAAAAAACGATGTGCAGACAAACACTTACAAAATCGCGAGATTTTGCCTCTATCTTGCCATCGAGCCCGACTGCCACCTGCCGCCCCAGACGCCCGCTTTGCCTTCCCGCCTTCCCGATCAAAAAAGGGGAGCGGCGCCATGCGGCACCACTCCCGCGAACCTGCCCCTTCAACAGCGCATCGCCTTATTGCCAGCCTGCCTGTTCGGCCTGACGCAGCGCCCGATTGCACCGCTTCAGCCTCTTCTCAGCGGCCCTTAATTCGGCTTCGATCTGCCGCCGTTCTCCCGCGTCATCGCACCATGAAAGCTCCGCGCGAAGCTCCTCGATCTGTTGTTCAACCGACATCTCATCCTCCTGATACAAGCGAAAGATGAGCCATCGCCCGGCGGGGAGCGGGCGGGGTCAACCACCGCGCAGCGGCCGCGAAGCGGGCGACGGGGGAGCCGATTTTCTCGTCGCCGGAGTGGAGCGAAGCGGAACGCAGGTGGCGTGAAAATTGGGGGAACCGTCGATGGTTGAGGCGGTCCGTTCGCCGCCGGATACTCGGTGCTTGCTGAGCGGATTTCTTCCTCTCTGCAGGCCCGCAAGCGCGTTCCGGTGCAGGAAAAGGCCCACGCCAAGCCCTCAAGGCATGAGGAAAGCCCCGCGCCGGGTGACCGGCGCGGGGCCGATCCGGCTCAGTCGCCGGGGTTCCAGATAACGGCGAACGCGTCGTCGTCGTCCTGCCCGGCGGCGCGGCCGAGATTGGCGTAGAGGGTGCGGCCGCCAAGTTCGGGGGCCGACATGGCGAGGCGGACATATTCGCGCTGGCTCACCTCGCCGGTGCGGATCCAGCCGCCGCCCAGTTCGACGCCGTTCGACAGCACGCGGTAGTCGGGCTGGTCCCCGGTCTTACTGCGGTTGGGGATGATGGCGATCTCGGCATTGACCGAAAGCGTCTTCAAGGCGCCCCGGAACGAACCGTCGTTCTGGCGCTGGACATGACCGATTGAGGGCATTTCTCGTCTCCTTGCACATTCGCCCGACCCGATGCCGGGCGATGGGCGGACCGAAGGGACGGCCCTTGAGCGCGCTGCGAACCGCAGGCCGAAGCGAAGCGGAGGACCGGAAGCGCGGGGCTGATTTGGAGCGAAGCGGCCGCGAGGAGCGCCGCCAAAGCGGCGCGGGGAAATCAGTTCCGCGCGATGGTTTCGCGAGGCGCGCGGCCGTCCCAGGTCATGCGCCCAAGGAGCCGGCGACGGGTTGGTGAGACACGAAAGGACGAGATGCGCGCGCGGACAGGAAGCCCAGTCCGGCGTCTTTCCGGGAAGCCATGATTGCTTTCGCGGCCACGAGGCCGCGGCTATAGCCTCACGGCGATGAACGAAGGAACGACGATTGCGGGGCAGATCGAACGGCTGATCGTGCGGCTGGACGGCGCGGCGGTGTGCGATGCCTGCGTGACTGACCGGCTCAACCTGTCGGTTACCGCACAGGCCAATGTCGTCACCTGCGCGCTCGGCGGCACGCGCGGATTCGAGCGGCAGAAGGACGAATGCACGTTATGCGGAAGCGCCCGGACGGTGATCCGCCGCACCGCCCGGTAGGTCAGGCGGCAGGGGTTTTCGGCACGCGAGCGCGCAGTGCGGCGCGATTTGGGCTAGTTGCCGTCGCCCGCGAGCGCGCGCGACAGCGCCTCGTTGGTCGCGTCGATCTCGATGCGGTCTGCGAAAATCGCGCACCAGCCGCCACCGAACTCCCCGATGCGGGGCTTGGAACAGGTCATGGCCCATTCAAAGCCGATCGGCCCCTTGGCGAGCGTTTCGGGGCAACATCGCTGGATCACCACCGCGATGGCAGCGGCATCGAAATCGTCCATGCTGGCGAAACACACGATCCGCGCGGATGGATCGTCGGGGCAGGTTTCAGCGATGAAATCGGCTCCGATGGTGGGAAATTCGGGATCGTTGAACGCCTCGCGAAACCCGCTCCACCGCGCGTTCGCATCGTCCGGCGGAAAGGCTGCGAGCAGCGCCGCGCTCGGCGGATCGGGCGCGTCGTCATTCGCTAGCGCGTAGCCAGCGTTTGCGACTTCCTCGATCAGCGCGCACTCGGCGGCGGTGCAGCGAAAGGCGAAGCTGCCCTGAATCCAGATGTCAGCCATTGCTCGCCTCCTCCCGTTCGGGCGTGATGACAAGCGGGGGCACCGCGAAGTCGGCCGCATCGAAATGCGCGATGATCGCCGCATAGCTGCCCAATCGCTCGGCGGTGCAGCGCCCCATGAGGATATAGTCGTCCTCGTCGGCAGCGTAGCTTTGCGGTTCGCCGCTGCCGGTGAACACGGTGCGTTCCGCACCCCACTGGCAGGCATAGGCGCCCGACCAGCGCGCGAAGAAAAGCCCATGCGCGATGCAGAAGGCTTCGAGTCCCTCGAACCGCCCCCAGGCGACCTCGTGCGCCATGAGCGCCAAGGGCTCGCCCTCGGGCAGATCGCCGAGCGCGAAGGGTTCGCCGTCCCATTCGGTGGACAGCCCTTCGTTCGCGATGGCCTCGGCGAAGGCGGGAAGCTGGCTGGCGGGGAGCGTCCCGCCGATGGTGATGGATGCCGAAACACGGTCGGCCATGACAAGTCTCCTGTCTGAAATCCGCGCCGCGAGGGCCGCTTGCGGCCGAGCGGCGCGGCGATTTTATGGGGGACGGAACGGGCGGCGGGTGCGCCGCCGCCCGTCCAGTTTCATGCGGCTTCGCGCTCGGGCTGTTCCTGCGGCTCGGCCTTGGCAGGGGCCGGAAGCGCAATCACCGCGCCGGGGCCGGTCGGTTCCGGCTCGCGGTCGGGGCGCGCCGCGAGCACCTTGGCATGAGCCGCGACGGTGCCGACGCCGCCGCGCGCCGTATAGGTAGCGGGCGGGAACGCCATCCATTTCGGCACCCAACCCTCGACCTTGGGCCGCCCGTTCGCACCCTCCAGATGGTCGCGGACGATGCGCTTCAAGACCTTGCCCGGTTCCTTCGCATTGGCGGCGGCGACAGGTTCGCCCGCCACCTCGGCGACGATGCGGGTCAGCACCTCCTTGTCGCGGACACACTCGAAAAAGGCGTCGTCGGCCTGCCAGTAGCGGGCCATATCGACGCCGATCTCGCCGCCGACCGCCTCGATGGCGGCGCTGCCGCTGGCGAGCGTTTCGCCCATGACGATGACGATCACGTCCATTACGGCGCGGTCGGGCACGTCGAGCAAGCGCAGGAACACGCCGACCAGTCCGAAGTCGTCGCCGTTGCCGCCTGTGACGGTCGGTTCCTCGGGCGAGAAGCCGAGAAGGTCCAATACGGCGCGGCGCTTCGCGTCGAAGTCGGTTTCCGCGCGGCAAGTTTCGACGCTTTCGCGCACATCGTCGTTGCGCGCGGTCTGCGGCTCGGGCTTGACCGTCCACAGTGGCGACCCGACGATGACATGGGCGACCATCAAGCGCAGCGCGACCTTGGGATGACGGGTCAGCGAGGCGCGGACAGCGGCATGACGGTGCAGGTTGATATAGGTCTGCATCGTGCTCGTCACTTCGGGGCGCGGCACTTTGGGGCCGGTTTCGATTGCCTCGCCGCGTTCGAGCCGCTTGGCCTCCTTGCTCGTCACATAGCCTTCGTGGACCTCGACCTCGCCGCTTTCGCGCACATCTATATACACGCGCCCGCCCTTGCGCTTGGGTGCCTTGGCGAACTCATAGCGGTAGAAATATTCGCCGGGCGGGACGATCACCACGTCGAACCATCCGGCATCCAGATAGTCCTCCTTGCGCGCGTCGATTACGGCGTTCTGCGCGGTCCAGAACGCGTCGGCATCTGCAAAATAGCGGTCTTCGCCGAACAGATCGGCGACGATCGCAAGGCCGCTCGCATCGACGTCGAACAGGGCATGTTCGACCTTGATCGACTGCCCGCCGAACAGCCATGCCTTCAATTGCTGGCCGGTCGGGCAATAGGCGTCGTCATCGTCGTAGAGCGCCAGCCATGCCTTCTGCTGCTGCTTGCTCGCCAGCGTCAGATGCCGGACGGTCGCCGCGTTGATCTTCTCCTTGCGGTAAAGATCGCGGATGCGCGGAAGCAGGTTGCCGAGCGCTAGGATACGCTTCACGCCAAGCTCGGGAATGCCGAACGTCGCGGAGATATCCGCAATGTCGCGGCCCTCCTTGACCAGCCGTGCGAAGGTTTCCCATCGCGTCACCTCGTCGGGATCGAGCCGGGTGTTCTCGAGAAGCGATGCCTCGATGGCGTCGGCGTCGTCCCCGGCGTCGAGGATGGCGACGGGAAGCGGGCCGTGGTCGATGCCCTCGACAAGCGCGATGGCGTTCGCCGTCCAGCGCCGCCGCCCGGCGACGATTTCGTGGACGCCATTATCGTTGCCCGCCTGCGGGCGCACGATCAGCGGCACGATGACACCGCGCTTGCGGATCGAGGGCAGAATGTCGCCCACGTCCGGGGGCTTGGGTCCGTGCCGCATGTTCACCTTGGACGGAACCAGCTTGCTATGGTCGATAAAGTCGAGTTTCATTGGTCTGCTCCTTCTGGAGCGCCGGTCCCGTTTGTCTTGCTGGATGGGCGGGACCGGCACTCAATGCGGCGAAACGCGCCGCGCGTCATCCGGCCCCTCGATCATCAAGAGGCGGCGGAAGCTCGTTGCCGTTCCGGCTATCGGTGATGCGGCGAAGTTCGGCTTCGGCCAGAACGATTGCACCCATGCGCCGCGCGGTATCGGACCATAGCGAAAGCGGGGCCAGCGGCTCGAAATGCTCGTCGCGCTCGATGAACAGGCCGAAGGGCAAGCGGACGCCCGCAATCTCGGTAAGCGAGAACACGCCCATTTCCGGGCATCCGAACCCCAAGTCGGCGAGGCCGAACAGCGTGTCTCCATCGTCGTAAAGCTCGGTGGCGATCCACGTCGCCGCGCCGACCGGATTGAAGAATTTGACCACCGGGAACGGGTCGAACCGTTCGTCGCGCTGCTCGTGGAGGCGGCTGGCGCGCGCATTCGCGCGCAGCGCCGAAAGGATCGCATGGGGGAGCGTAATCATGCCGCTTCCCTCCCTTCGTCCTGCGTCTCGGCGTAGCGGGCAAGCAGCCAATCGGCGGCCTTGCTCGCCTGACTGGCCGCGCGAAAGATCGCGCGATTGTCCTCGCGCAGCACGTCGAGCCATGATGCCAGATAATCGGCGTGACGAACGGTCGGCACGATGCCGAGCGCGGCGCAAAGGAAGGCCGATCCCATCTCGGCGATCAATTCTTCGCGCGCATAGTCCTTGCTGCCGAACGCATTGCGCAGATTGCGATTGAGGCGCGACGGGTGGCCGCTGGCATGACAGAGTTCGTGCAGCGCCGTCCGGTAGAAATTGATCTGTTCGTGGAAGGCCGGTTGCGGGGGCACCTGCACATAGTCGGCGCTCGGGACATAGTAGGCCTTGTCCCCACCGATGCGGAAATCGACGCCCGATGCCGCAATGACCGCTTCGGCGATCGGCACGACTTGGCGTTCGGGAAGCGGTGCGGGGTCGGTGGCAAGGCCGGGGCGCAAGCCTTCGCACTGTGCGACGTTGAACACGGTGAAGCGTTTGAGGAACGGCACCGCGCGGGCTTCGCCGCCGGTCTGGCGCGCGCGTTCCTTCTCGGCTTCGGGGGTGAAGCGGTCGGCATAGACAACCCTTGTCCCGCGCTCGCCTTTCCTGACATTGCCGCCCGCCTCCAAGGCTTGGCGGAAGGTCAGCCACGATTGCGACGGATAGCCGTTCTCGATCACTGCTCCCCACAGGATCAGGACATTGACGCCGCTGTAATTGCGGCTGGTGAGCCCGTTGCGCGGGAGGCCGGGGGCGGCGGAGAAGCCTTGACCATTGGGGCGGCCCCAAGGCTGGACCCAAGGGAAGCGGCCCGCCTCAAGTTCGGAAACAATGCGGCCCGTCACCTCGTCGTAAAGATTGGCGCGCTCCGCCGGGGGCTGGCGTTTGCTGCCCTCTGCGCGCGCGCGTTGGCTGCCGGTCTGGTGCATGGCTATCCTCCAATGCCGCCCCAAAAACCCCAGGGCCTCCCCCGGAGCGGGGGTGGGCGGCGAATTGCGACCTGCCGGGCGCGGCCAGGAGGCGGTCCGCACCCGCAGGGCCGAAATGCAATGGAGGAGCCGGACCCGAGCGCAGTCGAAGGCCGGCTTGCGGGACGCCGGGCCGGGCCCAGAAGGGAGCGCCGCCCACCCGCGCGACGAGGGGAAGGCCCAACGAAAAATGCCGCCGCGCCGGTCAGGCGCGGCGACGACAGGCCGGAGCAAGGCTCCGGCATCCCGCCAGTCCGATCGTCACCTTTGGCCGGGACGCGCGAAGCGTGGCCCGGTGGAGCTTGGCGAACGGATGTGAGCCTAGCGGAATAGAGCGGCGGTCGCGCCGCAGGCGCGAGGCGCCTGAAAACCCGGATGCGTCAGGTCAGACCCTGCCGTCTTGAAGCACTCTCGTCGTGGTCGCCATGCGCGCGGTGACACGAGGAGCGAGCACTCGGCCCACTGGCCCCAACAGATCAACCGTGCAGCGGGGATCCGTTCGAACCGGTGCAAGCGGTCATCGCGGGCAACAGGCTCATCATGGCGGCACCGGCGATGATGATCGCGCCGACCGCCGCGGCGATGCCGGTCGCGGTCGGCCCCGCACCGCCGAGCTGCATCAGGCTGGAGACGACACTGCCGCCGGCGATCCCGGCGGGCACGGCGAAGAGAAGCGCGATCGCTCCGCGAAGCGGAACGGGCAACCGCGACGCGATGAGCATGCGTCCGATCAGCAAGACCGCGACGCCGACGACGAGGCCGAGAAGCAGACCGAGCAACGGCCCCAGTTCGCCACCCCCCGCCCACAGAAATGCGGCCGCACCGAGCCCGACCGGGAGTGCGAAGACGGCGAGCCGGAACATCGCCCAGGCGAAGAGGACGATGCCGGTGGCGGACAGGATCAGACCGAGCAACATCACGACCAACTCCATAGGCTCGGAACATAGCAGAAACACGATTCGGCATGAAGCCCCGATCGGCTCGCACTATGGGCGGTCTGGCGCGTTCTTCTCGGGCGACGTCGATCGCAGCGCGACGAACAGCGTGGCCGCACCGGCTTCGCTCCGGCCGGCAGGGGGCCGGTCGCCGATCGCGAAGAAGATGGCATTGACGGTACGCGGCGTTGCACTGGCGGCCGTGACAGCCGACCGGGAATTGACGGGCACTCCGGCGACGCTCGCGAGATAGGCGCGGGTCTCACCGGGCAGCGCGCGGCCGGTCCGCACGTGCTCGGCATAGCGTGCCGGTCCCGCGTTATAGGCTGCGAACAGTCCGGGATAACCGAAGCGGTCATACATCAGACGAAGATAGAGCGTCCCCGCCAATATGTTGTCGCGCGGGCTATGGGGATCACGTCCGAGCCCGAGCCGCGCGCGCATTTCGGACCAGGTGCCGGGCATGAGCTGCATCAGTCCCATCGCGCCGGCGTGGCTGGTAATCGGGCGCCCGTCCAGCACCGTGCGCCCGCCGCTCTCGGCGCGCATGACGCGCTCGATCCATTCTACCGGCACGCCGAAACGCGCCGAGGCTGCCTCGATATAGGGCCGCCAGTGAACGACCGACTGCGCGTCAGCCGGTGCCGCCGCCAGCAGCGCCAGGGCGGTGATGGCGACCCTCAGCCCAGCCACAGCAGTCGCACCTCGCCGATGACGTCGCCGCGCGATGTCGGTCCGAAATAACGCCCATCGAACGAATCCGGGCTGTCCATCAGCAGGAACAATGCGCCCGAACGCAACATCACGCAGCCATTCCACCACGGCATCGGACGGTCGCGGCCATCGGCTTCGCGGCGTTCGGCCACCGGGTGGCCGTTGACATAGATCTCCCGCCCGCGCGCACAGACGCGATCGCCGGGCGCGGCCGCGACGCGCTTGACCAGCGGGATATTGATCGGAATGTAGCGCCGCTCGGCGGCGAGCCGGCGCCAGCGGTCGGGCACCCGGACCAGCACCATGTCGCCCGATGCGATGTCCTGCCGTCCGCTGACGGCATAGAGACCGATCGGCGCGCTGGCCGATGCGTTCCAGACCAGCCACGGCGTTGGCGGCAGCGCGATCGTGGTCGCCAGCGCGGCCGCGCCGAGACCGATCAGCGCGGTGGGTTTAGCCGGCAGACGGGAGGGTAGCAGCCTAGCCATTGCCTCCCTCCCGCATGTTCGCGCGCGACCAGGCCTCGATATCGTCGATATGGTAGCGCCAGACGGTGCCATGCTTTCGGCACGGCGGGCCGCGCCGCTCCCGGCGCATCTTCTTGAGCGTGTCCCCCGCGAGACCGAGATGGAACGCGGCCTGCTTGGTTGTCAGAAACGGGCAATGCTCGCGTGCCCGCCGAGCGCGCTCCGCGGCCGACGACGCCGTGGCTCCACCGTCCACAGCGGATGAATCCGCCTCGATCCGTGTTCGCGCGCCGCCGCCTGCTTCGGGGTTTGGATCGTGTGTCATGAGTGCAGCGCCCGGTCCGACGAACCCGCGTTACCCGCCGATCAGGCCCGCACGCGCGGCTTCCTGTTCGGCGACATAGGCATCCAGCATGTCGGCCTGGCCGGGGAGCAGCGCGTCGATCGCAGGGAGGCCGTCGATATCGTCCCGGTGAAGCAGCACGGACGGGCACTGGCCTTCGACATTGCCGAGATTGGGGCGATGCTGGGCATAGCCGATGAGCGCGGCCAGATCGGGATCGAACGCTCGAGCGATGGCGGGCGGATAGACGAGATACTGATTCTCGAACGTCCGCAGCCATCCGAGGCAATAGGAGGTGATGACCGCGCGGCGCACATGATCGGACTGGTTAGCGCCGGCACCATGCAGGATCGATCCGAGGAACAGCAGCGCGGAGCCGGGTGGCATTTCGGCGGCGACCGGACGTGCATCGCCCGGTTGCGATGCCGCATCGTGATGGCTGCCCGGCCAGACCAGCGTCGCGCCACTCTCCAGCGTGAACGGATCGATCGGCCAGATGACGTTGATCTGATAGTGCATCCCGGTCTTGACGCCGCCCCAGAGATCCTGGTCGCGGTGCGGCACCTGCGCGAGCGCGCCGGGATGGATTTCGATCGCCTGGGTGAGGTTGAGAACGATACGATCGCACCATTCCCCGAGCACCGTTTCGGCGATACCGCGGATGATCGGGTGCAGCACAAGGCCGGCGATATGCCGTGAACGCCGCAACAACGCGCCAAAGCGCTTGGTGCGGGCTCCGTAGAATCCGCCTTCGCAAAAGGGCGTGGCGACGAAGCGCGGTGCGAGTTCGGCTTCGAGCGCGGTGATTAGCTCGGTCGGCACGGCGTTATCGACAATGACATAACCGTCGGCGAGCAGCATCGCGGCGAGGCGGGCGGGGTCGTGCATCGCCATTCCCTTCACGCGGCTCTTGCCGCCGCATCGGGAGTGATCGCACCCGGTACATAGATGCCGTTCGACGCCAGCAGCGCAGGCGTACCGGCGCAGATCTCGATGCGGAACGCTCCAAGGAACGCGCCATCGATGCGGCGCGCGGGGCCGAGCGGCGCTGCGCGCCAGCCCATCGCCAAAACCTCCTCGCGAAAAGCAGCGGTCACGACGCCGGTTAGCATGGTGATTCCGCTGCCGAGCGCATGATCGACCATCGCCGAGATGAGCCGGTTGCGGACACGCAGGCGTCCGGGGGCGCCCAATCGTTGCGGCAGGCAAAGTCGCGTAATCTCGCGAACCTGCTCCCCCCGGGGCGCATCGCACTCGCAGAGCGACGCGAAACGATCGGCGAGAAGATGTGCGCCCTCTGTCGATAGCAGCCGCATCGACCCCTGGTGAATGCAGCCATCGTCGGTGGCGATCAGATAGACCGCCTTGTCGCCGTCATAGCTGTCGATTTCATAGCGGCCGCCGACGACCGGAACATCCCAGCCCAGCAGATCGACGAACAGGGTCTTGCGGTCCTCGAACATCGAGGCGGCGCGCGCATCGGTAAGCGAGCACCCTTTGACAATATGGATCATGGCAGTAGCTCCCGTTCAAATTGAACAGTCGCGAAGGGAGCAGAGATGAAGGGCTCAAACAGTCGTCAATATTGAGGATGCGGCGATCCCGCTCAGAACCGCGGGACGATCTCCTCGATGCAGACGATTCCGCAGGCGAGCGCGATCGCCGGGAGCTGCGCGCGGGAATAGATTCCGAAATGTTCGCGCAGGTCACGCATGTAGGTGCGCACTGTCGTCGGGGCGATGTTCATCATGATCCCGATCTCGACGTCGCTCTTGCCCATCGCCGCCAAGCGAAAGCATTCGAGCCGCTTTGGGCTGAGATGGGGTAATTTCAGCGGGCGCGCCGGAAAGCCGTGCAAGCGCCGCGCCTCGGTAAACGCCTCGCTCGCCATCAGCGTCGCGATCCGGCAGATATGCGATGGCGGCAATTGCCCGTCGCGCGTTGCGAACGTACAGCATCCGGGCGGCTCGCCGGCGACGCCAATCGGAACGGTGAGGCCGTTGCGCAGGCCATGACGCGCGGCTTCGCGCACGATGCGCGCCTGTCGCCGCGTGAAGCCGCCCAGCAGTCGCTCCATTTCGTGCCAGCAGAACGCCCGGCTTGTCGAGCGCGCCGCGAGCAAGGCGGGATCGTCGCGGTAATAGCCTTCGGCGACGAAAACGTCGCCCCAGCTCTGGAAATTGTCCATGCGGAAATATCGCCCACCGGGCTGAAAGAAGGCCATGCTCTGGACGATCGCGAGCCATGGGAGGCCGAGCTGGCGTGCGGCGGCCTCGCTGCAACTGAACAGCTCGCGATCACTGTTCGCGCGCCTGGCCTGCTTAATATAGGCATCGAGGTCGCGAAACGGCACCGAGGGGCACTCCTTTCGACGCGCGCGTTGCGGGCGCGTCTATCGGGCGCGTGGTTCCAGCCCACGCGCGTGCAGCCCCCGATGATTTACTTGGTCTTGCTCGGCCGCCCCGTCGGCTTGTGCGGATGGCGCCGGAGCGTCACCGCCGGGCGCGCCAGTATCGCGCCGATTTCCAGTTCGTCGTCCGAAACGATCGAGATCGATATCCGGCCGGACAAGAGATAGACGGCATTAACGCCGAGTGCCTTCGCGAGCCGCTCCATTGCTTTCAGCGTCGGGCTCGACCGGCCATTTTCGATCGCACTCAGATAAGAGCTGCTCGTGCCCGCATCATGGGCGAGCGCTTCTTGCGTGATGCGCATCGCAAGCCGCAATTTCCTGAGATTCAAACTGAAGGACTTCGACGCATCCATAAGGGCGTAAGTTCACGCCCTGCGACCATTACTCCACACTGGATACAGGTTGGAGTTATTATCTATATTATTACGTTTTTACAAATATTTAAATGAGATTCCCGAACAACGCGCACTCAACTCTGATGCGGATTCTCAGGCGCGCCAAAAGACCGCATTCGGACGGTCGAATCGGTCGATGACCGAAGCCCTCACGCCAGGACATTGGCCGTGGACGCCGCAGTGGAAATCCCATCGGCGTCGTCACATCCGGGGCGAGCATTGATTTCAAGCGCCGAGCGAATCACGATGCGAACAACGTCCCGTGGACACGTCCGCAATCGCCGTTCCGGCGTGGCGTACAGGAATCATCGGATAGTTTGACGTGCCTGTGTGTCGTTGTCTCCTTTGATTTGAATGCAGCGCAGCGAAGCGGAGCGTCGCATTGGTTCATAGTTATGAAATCACCGTTCGTGTCGGGCCGCTGGCCGCCCACCATGCCAACCGACTACTCGCAACAGTCGGTTCTGGCGGTAATCCCGCAGCGGTCCGGTTTGCTCCAGCCCCGCCGAATTGTACTCGGATCTTCATGATGCAGCGGGATCGGTCCGGGGATCGGTAGTGACGAGCCCGAAAAACGTGGCGCCGGCATTGCCTGGAGGATATTGTCGATCTCCCGATAGACGCCTCGCGCTGCCATATGAGGATGGCGCGCCGCTTCGTCCGGATCAAGCACGGGGGCAAAGCAGGCATCGCTGCCTTCCAGCAGTGTGCGCCATTCTTCCCGTGTCCGCATGGCGAATATCTCGCTAAAACGCTGCTTGAGCTCGGGCCAGGCATCACGATCATAGCCGTCGTCAAAACTGCTATCGCCGGCCAACCCCAGCTTTTTGCAAAGCAGCGCATAGAACTTGGGCTCGAGTGATCCGACTGAGATGAAATTCCCGTCGGCGCACCGATAGGTCGAGTACCAGTGAGGGCCGTCAAGGATGCTGCAGCCGCGTATGCTGGCAACCTGGCCGGCGGCCTTCAGGCTCAGGAGCAAGTTCATCATGTGAGCGCTCCCATCGACGATCGCGGCGTCAACCACTTGCCCATTCCCGGTATCCCGCGCGTGCATTGCCGCTGCGAGGACGCCGATGGCCAAATAGAGCGCTCCACCCCCAATATCGCCTACCAGGCTTGGCGGCGCCATTGGCGGTTCACCGGGATGCCCAGCATACCAAAGGGCTCCTGACAGCGCGATATAGTTGATGTCATGGCCGGCCGCTTGGGCGAGAGGTCCCTGCTGCCCCCAACCCGTCATGCGACCGAATACAAGGCGGGGGTTACGCGCTAGGCAAACCTCGGGACCAAGGCCGAGCCTCTCCATCACCCCAGGCCGCATGCCTTCGATCAGTACATCGCCCCTTTGGACGAGATCCAGGACATGCGCGACGCCTTCGGGGGACTTCAGATCCAAGGCAATTACACGTTTCCCGCGGTTCACAATGGCGCCGCTGCCAAGATCGATATTTTCGGAGTTAGGGCTTACGCGTTCAATGACGACGACATCGGCGCCAAGGTCGGCCAACAGCATTCCGCAAAACGGCGCCGGGCCGATGCCCGCAATTTCGAGTATTTTGAGGCCTGCAAGCGGACCAGTTTTCGTCATTCAGGCATACCTGCGTCTGAGACCTTGGCGCTTTGATCCAGGCCGTTTCGCCGCTCCAGATTTCGAGACGGGTTGCAGTCGTGCTGGGCGGCAGTGTCGAAAGTAAGATTGGCAAAATGACCTTGATTCGCCTAATTCATTCTCTGGAGCAATTATTCCTGTGGGGCATGTCCATGCTCGATTCTCGCCTCAAGCATGCCGTCGCGGTTGGTCAGCTTCGTTCCTTCTCCAGGGCAGCGGATGCGGTTGGTGTCACGCAGTCGGCGGTGACCAAGAGTGTCGCTGAACTCGAACGGCATCTTGGCTATTCCCTTTTCCATCGGACCTCACGGGGCGCGATGCCGACAGAGGAGGGACGCGAATTTATTGATCGCGCAGCGCGCTTGCTTGCCGACGCAGCTGAACTACTCGGAGATACAGCCCGCCGCGCCGACGCCTATGCGGGCCCGCTTCGAATCGGACTGTTCCCAGGGTCAATCGACTGGTTGCTCACCCAACCTCTGGTTTCTTTGCTGCGGCGCCATCCGGCAGTGCGCGTCGAAGTCGTTTCGGGCAACAGCGAAAGGGGCGTGCGACTCCTGTCGCGCGGCGATATCGATGTCGCCTTTGGACTTGAAGCGGCCTTTGCACGCTGGCCGGAATTCAAGTGCGAGCGGGTCGCCTCGATCGAAATACTGCCTTTTGTGCGGAACAATCATCCCATTCTGGGGATAAACCCGACCAGCAAGGAGCCGCTGGTCCAGTTCGAATTCGTAGTGCCCTCATCTTCCGAACCCTACACATCGATCATTCAGCAGATGTACGAAAAAAGCGGTAAGCGTCCCGCTGACTGGATCCACATGACAGACTATTTTCAATTGGTTCGACGGATCGTTGCCACATCCGATGCTATCGGGATGGTTGCAAAACAGTTCACCGAGAACTCATGGTTTCGCGCCAATTTCGTGGCCTTGGAGGGAATCGGTTTATTCGATCCATTGACGCTTTGTTATGCTGTGCGTAGCCGCTGGCAGGTAAAACCGGCTGGCCGTGCGCTCGTCAGCCTTGTTCGTCAGGCATGGCGCACCGCATCATCGGATTAACGGCAAGGGGGCGGGGTGCGATCGGAAATCCGCTGCATCCGTCGCGATCAGCTAGAGCATTTCGCGCAGAAGTGGGAACCGGCTTTCCGGCAGGAAATGCTCTAGCAAATTGATCTTGGGCATTTTCCGAGTTGGCGGGTGATTCCACTCGCCTCGAAAATGGCCTAGAAGCTAATCGCCACTTCTCCGCCGATGACGCGCCCCCCTGTTTAGCGGTGAAAGGCTTGCACCCGTGCCCCCGAAGGCCGCCGGCAAAGGTGTATCGCCGCCAATCGTCACCTCATTCAGGAGGTTTCGGCCATAGATGGAGAAGCGCCAGTGCTTGTTGTCGGTCGCCAATGTGAGGCTCGCATCGAGCATATCGGCGCCCTGAAGGAAGCCGACGTTGTTGTCGGTGAATGCCGCCTTGTCGCGATGCGTGAAGCTGACACGCGCCGTTGCTGTCCCCAATTCGCCAAGCTGCTGATCATAAGTCAGCCCCACGCCATAGGTCCATGGCGACAGCCTTGGCAATTTGAGCGCACGATCCACATCGTTGATGACGCCATCACCGCTGAGGTCGAACTGGACGTTGCGATACTGGCCATTCACGTAGCCGAGCTGACCCGAAATCACGAGGTTGGACAAAAGAAAAAACTGCCCCTCGGCCTCGACGCCTTTGATTGTGGCGTCGGCGGTGTTCCGTATGACCTGGCTGACGCCAAGCGGTCCGGGCAGGTTGATCTCGCGCTGCAGGTCCTTCATGCGATTGTAGAAGGCCGCCAGGTTGATCCGGTGGCGCCCGAATTGCTTCTTGGCGCCGAGTTCGAAACTGTCCTGGGTCTCTTGATTGAATGGCCCCGGCGGCACAGCGGGATCGGTGTTGCGCAAATTATATCCGCCGCTGCGGAACCCGCGCGTGTAAAGGCCATAAATCTGCGTGTCGTCATCCGGCTTCCACTGAAGGCCGATTTTCGGCGTAAACCCTCGCCATTTTGCCGCGTCGGCGAAATTGGTGGTCGTGTCCGTCAACGTGGTGTAAATTCGGTTGTGGCCAGCGGGCTGCATTTTC
>NZ_LSHM01000043.1:0-100174 GCF_001557175.1 Blastomonas sp. CCH9-A1 | reverse complement strand
CAAGTTGAACATGAACAAATGCTGACTGTTGGGAAAATTTCCCATTAATCGGGATGGTTGTTTCCAGCAAAAACAGATTCCGCGAAACAGCATCCGTTGCGCTGGTCTTGCGCGTATCTATCTTCGACACGAGACAGCAGAAAACGGGGCCGCGCACGGAATGAGGGACAAGCTTGAAGTCTGGTATGACGGCGCGTGCCCGCTCTGTACGCGCGAAATCGCGCTGATGCGGCGGCTCGACCGGCGCGGGGCGATCGACTTCATCGACGTATCGACGCCGGGCGGCTCTTGCCCGATCGATCGCACGGCGCTGCTCGAACGCTTCCATGCGCGCGAAAATGGCGTGATGCTCTCTGGCGCAGCGGCCTTTGCGGCGATGTGGCGTGCCATTCCCCTGCTGCGACCGCTCGGTCTCATCGCGCGCTGGAAACCGGTGCTGGCGATGCTCGAGCGTGCCTATCTGCGCTTTCTCACGATCAGACCACGCCTGCAGGGCCTGCTGCGCGAGCGGCGGGTATGAGCGGGATGTTCGAACCGACGCGCGCGGCGGGCCTTGCGCGGATGAATGCCTTCGTGCCGCACGCGGGCCGCGCCTATGCCGAGGGGCGCAACAGCGATCTCGGGCCCGGTCGGCCCAGCGCGGTGTCGCAGCTTTCACCCTGGCTGCGCTATCGCCTGCTGAACGAGCAGGAAGTGTGCGCGGCGGTGCTGGAACGGCATTCGCTCGCGGCGGCGGAGAAATATGTGCAGGAGGTGCTGTGGCGCACCTATTGGAAGGGCTGGCTCGAGATGCGGCCCGGCATCTGGGAGCGCTTCCTCGTCGAGCGCGACGAGCAGCACGAGCGGCTGCGCAATGTCCGCGCGCTGGAACAGGCGGAAGCGGGCCGCACCGGCATCGAGGGCTTCGATGACTGGGCGCGCGAGCTGGTCGAGACGGGGTATCTGCACAACCACGCACGCATGTGGTTCGCCTCGATCTGGATCTTCACGCTGCGCCTGCCCTGGACCCTGGGCGCGGATTTCTTCCTGCGCCATCTGATCGATGCCGATGCGGCGAGCAATACCCTGTCCTGGCGCTGGGTCGCGGGCTTGCAGACGGCGGGCAAGACCTATCTCGCCACGGCCGACAATATCGCGCGCTATACCGGGGGGCGGTTTGCGCCGAAGGGCCTGGCGGAAATCGCCGAGCCGCTGACCGAAGCACCGGTACCTGCCGCAGCGCCCTTGCCTGCGGCAGGATCGGCCAGGGGTGCGCCGGCGCTGCTGCTGATCACCAGCGAGGACATGCACCCGGATGATGCGGTGCTCCGCGAGGTTGATATCTGCGGCACCTGCATCGCTGCCGATCCGGCGTTGCTCTGGGGTGAAAAGGCGCGCGGCTTCGTTGCGGATGCTGCGCACGACATGGCTGCGTCGCTTGGCGAAACCGGCAGGGCACCGGTGAAGCGGATAGATGCCCTGAATGCCGAGGCGATCGTGCAGGCGTCGCGTGAGGCGGGCGTCAACCGGGTGGTGACGCCTTATGCCCCGGTCGGCCCGGTCGCGACGCGGCTGACGGAAATCGCCAAGGCGCTGGCGGGCGAAGGGATCGAACTCGTCCAGGTGCGCCGGGCATGGGACGACACCTTCTGGCCGCACGCGCGCAAGGGCTTCTTCCCGTTCAAGCAGCATATGGGGCGGCTGCTCGAGGATATGGGGCTCACCCGCACCTGAGCCGCTTCGAGGGGAGCGGCCCGCCCATTCCGACGCGGACCCGACGCTCGCCGGGCCCGTATTCAGGATCAGTGATAGCGGCGCAGCAGGCCGGCGAGCTTGCCCTGCACCTGCACCTCGTGCGGCGCATAATATTGCGGTGCATACGAAGCATTGGCAGGATCGAGCCGGATGCGGCCGTTCTCGCGGCGCAGATATTTGAGCGTCGCCTCCTCGCCGCGCACCAGCGCGACCACGATCTCGCCGTCGCGCGCGGTTTCGGTGCGCTTGATCAACGCAAAGTCGCCATCGAGAATGCCCGCCTCGACCATCGAGTCCCCAGACACTTCGAGCGCATAATGCTCGCCCGCGCCGAGCAGGGCGGCGGGAACAGGCAGGATCTCGGTGCCCTCGAACGCCTCGATCGGCGCACCGGCGGCGATGCGGCCGTGCAGCGGAATTTCGAGCACATTGCTGTTCGCAGGCTCCGGCAACACCGCCTTGCGCACCGCGTCCATGCTGACGACATTGCTCCGCGCGGCATCGGCGCGCGCGGCGGCAGCAGCGGCGAGCTCCTTCTCGCGCGGCTTCACGCTCGCCTCTGGCAGCTTCAGGATTTCGAGTGCGCGCGCCCGGTTGGGAAGACGGCGAATGAAGCCGCGTTCCTCGAGCGCGCTGACCAGCCGGTGCACGCCCGACTTGGACTTGAGATCGAGCGCTTCCTTCATTTCCTCGAACGAAGGCGAGACGCCATCGGCCTCCAGCCGTTCCTGGATGAAGCGGATCAGGTCATGTTGCTTGCGGGTCAGCATCGCCGATGTTCCTTTTCTGCGCCGAACCTGCGTTCGAACGAATACGGAACAATTACGAAACAAAGACGGTCAGGTCAAGAGCTTGTGTCAAGTCCCGTGGCAAAGCGCGATATAATCGATCGGATCGCCGATTTTGGCCTCCGGCGCATCGATTGGCCGGACCACCAGCGCATCCGCCTGAAGCAGCGCCGATAGCGCTCCGCTGTCCTGATTGCTCAGCCGGATGAGCGCGCCATCGTGGAAGCGCGCACGCACGAAATCCTGGCGCGGGCCGTTCGCCGGGAAGGGTTCGCCTGCGATCGCCTGGGAGGTGGCAGGGACAAGCTGTTGATAACCCAAAAGCTTGCGCACCAGCGGCAGCAGCAGCAACGTCGCAGTGACATAGGCCGAGACCGGATTGCCCGGCAGGCCGAGCACGATCGCATCGCCCAGACGTCCGACCATCACCGGTTTGCCTGGTCGCATCGCGATCCGCCAGAAATCGACCGTTCCGCCGCTGTCGAGCAATGCGGGCTGGATGAGGTCGTGATCGCCGACCGATGCGCCGCCGGTGGTGACGATGATATCGGCCTGGCTGTGCTCGAGCAGCGCCGCGGCGATGGTGGCGCGGTCATCGGGCAGCAGCGGCGGGACGATCAGATCGCAGGGTAGGGAAGACAGCAGCGCAGCGAGCATCACGCCATTGCTCGCGGGGATATGCGCGGGTGAGGGGAGCGGGTTTCCGGGTGGGACAAGCTCGTCGCCGGTGCTGAGGATCGCGATGCGCGGGCGGCGGTGGACGGCGAGCGCGCCGTGCCCTGCCATCGCGGCAAGCGCGATCAGCCGCGCGTCGATGATCGCACCCGCATCAGCGAGTTGCGTCCCGTTTGCGAAATCATGGCCTGCGCGGCGGATATGCGCGCCGGGAGCTGCGGGGCCATCGCCGGTGAGCGTCAGCCGGTCACCCTCGCGCGCGACGTCTTCCTGCACCACGACGCAATCTGCGCCATCGGGGATCATCGCGCCCGTCGAAATGCGCGCGGCCTGTCCCGGCGCAAGTACGCCCGCGAAGGGCCGTCCCGCCGCGCTCTCGCCGATGACGCGCCATGGGCCGGGCAGGTCGGCGCTGCGCACCGCATAGCCGTCCATCGCCGACAGATCGGCGGCGGGCTGGTTGCGCTGCGACACCAGCGGCTCGGCCAGGGTGAGGCCGGTGACCTGATCGAGCGGAAGGCTGATCGCGGGGCGGGGCGCAGCAAGCGCGAGCAGGCGGTCGCGCGCCTCGTCGAGCGGGATAAGCCCGCCCGCCATCAGTCGGCGGTCCAGTCGCCCGACTTGCCGCCGCTCTTGGCGAGCAGCCGCACCGGGCCGATGACCATGGCCTTATCGAGCGCCTTGGCCATGTCATAGATCGTGAGCAGGGCTATGTTCGCGGCGGTCAGCGCTTCCATCTCGACGCCGGTCTTGCCGTTGGTGCGCACGCGGGTTTCGACGCGCACGCCGGTCTCGAGATACTCGAAATCGACCGAGACGCTGGCGATCGGCAGCGGGTGACAGAGCGGGATCAGGTTGCTGGTCTGCTTGGCGGCCATGATGCCCGCGATGCGCGCCGTGCCCAGCACGTCGCCCTTCTTGACATCGCCCGCGCGGATGGCGGCGATCACCGCCGGGGCCATGGTGATCACGCCTTCGGCCACCGCCTCGCGCACGGTATCGGCCTTGGCGGAGACATCGACCATCTGCGCCGCGCCGGTCGCGTCGAGATGGGTCAGCTTGTCCATCAGGCGGCGGCTCCGGTGAGCAGCGCGCGCGTCGCCTGCGTGACATCGGGCTGGCGCATCAGCGATTCCCCGACCAGGAAGCAGCGTACGCCACGCTCTGACAGACGCACGCAATCCGCATGGCTGTTGATGCCGCTTTCGGACACCGCGATGCGGCCTTCGGGGATCATGCCGACCAGCCGCTCGGTGGTGGCGATATCGGTGACGAAGCTGCGCAGGTCGCGGTTGTTCACCCCGATCAGCGGCGAGCGGAGCTTGAGCGCGCGCTCCATCTCGGCCTCGTCATGCACCTCGACCAGCACGTCCATGCCATGGTCCAGCGCCGCGCTCTCGATCTCGGCCATGGTCGCATCGTCGAGCGCGGCGACGATGATCAGCACCGCATCGGCCCCCAGCGCGCGGCTTTCGGCCACCTGCCAGACATCGACCATGAAATCCTTGCGCAAACAGGGCAGGTCGCACGCGGCGCGCGCGGCAACCAGATAATCGTCATGCCCCTGGAAATAGGGCTCATCGGTCAGCACCGAAAGGCAGGCCGCGCCGCCGGCCTGATATTCGGCTGCATGCGCGGCGGGATCGAAATCGGCGCGGATAAGCCCCTTGGAGGGGCTGGCGCGCTTGATCTCGGCGATCAGGCCGAAGCCGTCGCGCGATGTCTCGCGGAGCGCGCGTGCGAAACCGCGCGGGGCGGAGGCAGCCGCAGCGCGGCTCGCCAGTTCGGCCTGCGAAATCAGCCCCTTGCGCCGTCCGACCTCCTGCCGCTTGACCTCGCAAATCTCTTCCAGCTTGTTCATGCGGCGGCTTTCGTGAAATCGATCCAGCAGTTGAGCAGCGCGTTGGCGAGCCCCTTGTCGATGGCCTCGGCGGCTTCCTCCGCCCCTTCGGCAAGGCTTTCGACCTCGCCCGCGATCAGCAGCGCAGCAGCGGCGTTGAACAGCACCGCATCGCGATACGGCCCGGTCTCGCCCTGGAGCAGACGGCGCAGCGCGGCGGCATTATGCGCCGCATCGCCACCCCGGATCGCCTCGATCGGATGCGTCGGCAGCCCTGCGTCCTTGGCCTGCCAGCGCTTCATGATGACGCCATCGGGGCCGATATCGGCGACCTCGTTGCCACCGGCCAGCGACAGCTCATCGAGCCCTTCGTCGCCCGAGACGATCAGCGAATGTTCGGTGCCCAGCATCTCGAGCGCCTCGGCATAGACATGCACATAGCCGGGCCGCGCGATGCCGATCAGCTGGCGGCGGACGCCTGCGGGATTGGCGAGCGGACCCATCAGGTTGAAAATGGTGCGGCGGCCGATCTTCTGCCGGATCGGCTGGATGCGGCGCATTGCGGGATGATGGTTGACCGCGAACAGGAAGCAGATGCCGATCTCGGCGAGCGACTGCTCGGCGCTGGCACCGGCGGCGGTCATGTCCATGCCCAAGGCTTCGAGCGTGTCCGCCGCGCCCGCCTTGGACGAGGCGGCGCGGTTGCCATGCTTGGCGACCGGCACGTCGCAGGCCGCCACGACCAGCGACACGGCGGTCGAGACGTTGAGCGTATGGTGCCCGTCGCCGCCGGTGCCGCAGACATCGATGGCATTGGCGGGCGCGGCGATCGGGATCACCCGGTCGCGCAGCGCCTGCGCGGCGGCGGCGATCTCGATCGCCGTCTCGCCGCGTTCGGACAGTGCGATCAGGAATTCGGCAATCGTCTCGTCGCTCACCGTGCCGTCAAGGATCGCGGCAAAGGCCTGGGCGGCGTCGTCGCGGCTCAGCGGATGGGCGGTATCGGGCAGCCGGGTCATGCGAGCAGGCCTTCGCGCATCGGCTTCACCTCAAGGCCCGCCAGCGTCATGAAATTGGCCAGCATCTTGTGGCCATGTTCGGTGGCGATGCTCTCCGGGTGGAATTGCACGCCATGGATCGGCAGCGTCGCGTGGCGGAAGCCCATCACATGCGCGGTCTCACCTGCCGGTGCCTCGACGCGCGCGTTGACGATCATTTCGGGCGGAAGGCTTTCCTCCGGCACGACCAGCGAATGGTAGCGCGTCGCGAGGAACGGCGAGGGCAGGCCCTGGAACAGCCCGGTGTCGTCATGGACCACGGGGGAGGTCTTGCCGTGCATCAGACCGCCGCGAACGACCTCGCCGCCGAAATGCTGGCCGATCGACTGATGCCCCAGGCACACGCCGAGCAGCGGCTTTCCGGCATCGGCACAGGCCGCGACCAGATCGAGCGAAATCCCCGCCTCGTTGGGCGTGCACGGGCCGGGCGAGATCAGGAACGCTTCCGCATTGGTTGCCAGCGCCTCGCGCGCGGTGAGCGCATCGTTGCGCTCGACCCGCACGTCCGCGCCCAGCTCCATCAGATAATGGACGAGATTGTAGGTGAAGCTGTCGTAATTATCGATGACGAGGATCATTGGCCAAATCCTGCTTCGCTGGCGAGGCGGACGGCTTCGCGCGCGGCGGCGAACAGCGCGCCAGCCTTGGCTTCGCATTCGCGCTGTTCATATTCGGGCACGCTGTCGGCGACGATTCCTGCGCCCGCCTGGACGTGCATGGTGCCGTCGCGGACGATCGCGGTGCGCAGCACGATGCAGCTGTCGACCGAGCCATCGGGTGCGAAATAGCCGACCCCGCCGGCATAGGCCCCGCGCGTCTCGGGCTCGAGCGAGGCGATGATCTCGCACGCGCGCACCTTGGGCGCCCCGCTGACGGTGCCCGCGGGAAAGCCCGCGAACAGCGCGTCGATCGCGTCACGATCATGCACCAGTTCGCCGACGACATTGCTGACGATGTGCATGACATGGCTGTACTGTTCGACCGTGAAGCTGTCGGTGACGCGCACCGTGCCTGCCGCTGCGACGCGGCCGACATCGTTGCGGCCAAGATCGAGCAGCATCTGGTGCTCGGCCAGTTCCTTGGGATCGGCGAGCAGGCTTGCGCGATTCTCCAGATCTTCCGCCGGCGTCTTGCCACGTGGCCGCGTTCCCGCGATCGGGCGGATGGTCACCTCGCCATCGCGCACGCGCACCAGAATTTCGGGGCTCGATCCGATCAGCGCGAGGCCGGGCAGGTCGAGGAAATAGAGAAAGGGCGAGGGGTTCACCCGGCGCAGCGCGCGATAGAGCTCGATCGGTGGCAGCGCGAAGGGCGCGGTGAAGCGCTGCGCGAGCACGACCTGGAAGATATCGCCCGCCTCGATATAGTCCTTGGCCTTGAGCACCATCTCGCCATAGCGGCCCGGCGCGAGCACGGGCTGCGGCGTCAGGCTGTCCGGGTCGAGCGAGGCATCGCGCACGGCAGCGGGCAGGGGCGCATACAGCGCCCGTTCGGCCGCATCGAGCCGTTCTTCGGCCGCAGCGATCGCCTGCTCGGGATCGCCGCTGCCCGCCCAGATCGGCGCGATCAGGAACAGCTCGTCCTTCAGCCGGTCGAAGATCAGCAGCACGGTCGGGCGTACGAACAGCATGTCGGGCAGCGCCAGATCGGACTGCGGCGCGCGCGGCAGCTTCTCGACCAGACCGATCGTCTCATAGCCGAAATAGCCCACCAGAAACGCGAGTGCGCGCGGCAGTTCGGGCGGAACCTCCATCCGGCAGGCCTCGGCCAGCTGGCGCAAGGCATCGAGCGAGCCCTGCTCGCAGGGCGCGAACGCCGCGCGATCGGTCGCCCATTGCGTATTGATCTCGGCAGCATCGCCCGAGGCCCGGAATACCAGATCGGGCGCGAGGCCGACAAAGCTGTGCCGCGCGCGTGTTTCGCCGCCCTCGACCGATTCGAGCAGGAAGTCACCGCGCTCGGGCTCGATCAGCTTCAAGGCTGCCGAAACCGGCGTTTCGGTATCGGCGATCCGCCGCCGCCAGATCAGGCTCGACCGGCCATCGGCCAGCGCCCCGGCGGCCTGTGTGCGGTTCTGGCTGGAAGGGCCCGCCATCAATTTTCCCGATTACGACCGGTCAGCTGGTCCTTCACCCGCTTGATGGCTTCCGGATTGCGTTTCACATTGGCTTCGACCTTGAGCGCTGCCACCAGCTGCCGACCATATTCGTCGGCCATCACCTGGCCAAGCTGCTGCTGGGTCGCGGCCATCAGCTCGGGGACCTTGCTCGCATCGCCGCGGTTGATCTTCGACAGATGCACGATGAACCAGCCGGTGCGGTTCGGCCCTTCGAGCACCTTGGTGGTGCCTTCGGCCATGCTGAACAGCAGTGCCACCGGCGGCGGCACGCGGCCCTGCTGCTGCATGATCGTCTGCCGGTTGGTACGGATCTGCTCGATATTGGGCAGGCGCACGCTGGCTCCGGCGACCGCCTTTTCGAGCGCTGCAGGAGTGCGCGACGACTTGGCGATGCCGTCGGCCAGCTTGCGTGCAGAGGCGAGGCCCTGGGCCAGCGCCCAGTCGGCAGCGACGCGCTGGCGGACGCTGGCGAGCGGCGGCGGTGCCGCGCGCTTGATCTCCTGCACCTCGAACACGGCGAATTCCTTGCCCTGCTGCACCTCGACCAGCTGCGGCTCGGCATCTTCTTCCAGTCCGAAGGCCACGGGCAGCATCGCCTGATAGGCGCCGGTCGGCGCGAAATCGGGCCTGCCCGGCGCCTGGCCATTGGCGAGCATTTCCGGGCTGACCTGCAGCTCGAGCTTTTCGTCCTTGGCGATATCGGCAAGCGAGGCACCATCGGCGATCCGGTCTTCGAGATTGGCGGTGAAATCAGCCACCGTCTGGCGCAGCTTTTCCTGCGCGATCTCGTTTTCGAGCAGGTTGCGCACCTGATCGATCGAACGCCCGGCGATCGCGCTGACGCTGTCGACCCGCACGACATGCCAGCCGAGCGGAGAGCGCGCGGGCGCGGCAACCTTGCCGGCAGCGGCGGCGAACACGGCATTGGCGACGGCAGCAGAGGCGTTCTTGGTCAGCTCCTGCTTCGACTGGAGGCCAAGGTCGATCGGCGCTAGCCCGGCTTCCTTCGCGGCGGCAGCCATGCTGGCGCCACCGTTGATCTTCGCGGCGATCGCCTTGGCGGCGGCCTCGGTCGGCACGATCAACTGTTCGACATCGCGCTTCTCGGTCGCGGCAAATTCGGCCGAACGCTTCTTGTACAGGGCCGCGATCTCGGCATCGCTGACCTTGACCTGGTCGCGGAAGCGGTCGGTGGTAAAGGTGGCAAAGCGCAGGATGCGGCGCTCCGGAATGCGGTAGCGCGCGGCGTTGGCGGCATAGAATTTCTGCAGCTGGTCGTTGCTCGGCGCGGTCTTGGGGGCGAAGGCGGCCGATGGGGCAAAGGCGATCTGGCCTTCGCGACCTTCCAGGATCAGCCCGGCATAAGGCAGCGCCATCTGCCGCGACAGCTTGGCGCCGAACGTCGCGGGCAGCAGCAGCTGGTCGCCCAGCAGGCTGCGGCGAATATCCTCGCGCACGCGCGCTTCGGTCAGACCCTGCTGGGCGAGCGCATTGCGGAACAGCGTCTCGTCGAACCGGCCATCCGCGCCCTTGAATGCCTGGATCCCCGCGATCTCGCTGTCGACCAGACGCTTGCTCGCGCCCAGGCCGATGCTGGCGGCGAATTCAGCCGAGGCATAGCTGCCGATCATCTCTTCCAGCACGCCGTCGATGCCGCCCTGCGCATCGAACGAGGCCATGTCGAGCTGCGGGTTGCGCTGGCGGAACTGCTGGAAGGCGTTGGTGACGGTGGTCGAGAACTCGCCGGTGCCGATTTCCTCGCCGCCGATCTGGGCGACGCTTTCATTGCCCACTCCGCCAAAGCTCGCACCGCCGGTGACATCGGACGCCGCAAAGGCGACCGCGATGAGCGCGAGAAAGATCAGGCTGACGACAACCCCGATCTTGGAATTGAAGAAGGAACGGAAAAAGGTGATCATCGGTCGGTCCGCCAAAGCGCCGGGCGTGCGATGACCCGGCCGCGTGAAAATGCGGGCTGGCTTTAGGGGGCTTTGCCGCGCGCTTCAACCCTTGGCGCCGCTGTACCGGCTGTAAACTGCGCGTGGCCCGTGTGCCCATGCCGTGGCTGGCCAAGCGGCTCGCGATTTGCTAGCCGCGCGCCCCACAGCATAAACACAAAAGGGGAAGACAGCATCGTGGCCAGCACAGCATCCTATATCGTCGGCAACTGGAAGATGAACGGCAGCGCAGCCGATGTCGCGGTGCTGCAGGCGATCGCCGAGGCCGCCGCAGCGAACGGCCATGTCGATGTCGGTATCTGTCCGCCCGCGACGCTGATCGCGGCCTTTGCCGCCGCTGCGGGCAAGGTGCAGATCGGCGCGCAGGATTGCCATGCCAAGGCGTCGGGCGCGCATACCGGCAATCTGTCCGCCGCGATGATCCGCGAGGCGGGGGCCACCTATTCGATTGTCGGCCATTCCGAGCGCCGCGCCGATCAGGGTGAGAGCGATGCCGATGTCGCTGCCAAGGCCGAGGCGCTGCACGCTGCCGGCATGGGCGCGATCCTGTGCGTCGGCGAGACGCTGGAGGAACGCGATTCCGGCAATGCGATTGCCATCGTCACCGCGCAACTGTCGGCGTCGCTTCCCACAGCGGCGAGCGGCGATTGGCTTTCGGTCGCGTATGAGCCGGTCTGGGCGATCGGCACGGGACGCGTGCCCGTGGCCGAGGATATTGCCGCGATGCACGCGGCGCTGCGCGCGACGCTGGTCGACAAGCTGGGCGAGGCGGGCCAGGGCGTGCGCATTCTCTATGGCGGCTCGGTCAATCCGGGCAATGCAGGCGAAATCCTGGCCATTGCCGATGTCGGCGGCGCGCTGGTCGGCGGGGCCAGCCTGAAGGCGGAAACCTTCGTCCCGATCATCGAGGCCGCGCCGCGCTGATCCAAAGCGCGTTCGCCCTATATCGAAGCTTGGCGCACCGGTTGCGCTGGCACGGCCTAATCGCCCTGCCGCGCCGGTTGCGCTGGCGCGGCCTAATCGCTATGTGCGCGCCAATCCTGAAATTCATTTGCTGGGTCTGACCGTTCATGTCGTCGATTTTCCTGTTCATCACCATCGTGCAGACGCTGATTGCAGCGGCTCTGGTGGGTGTCATCCTCATGCAGCGTTCCGAAGGGGGTGGTCTGGGTGTCGGCGGCAATCCCAATGGCCTCATGTCGGCGCGCGGCGCCGGTGACCTGCTGACCCGCTCGACCGCGATCCTGGCAACGCTGTTCGTGCTGCTGAGCATCGCACTGGCGGTGATGGCGGCGAACATGCACTCGGTGGGCGATATCGATACTTCGCTTCAGCGCGGTGCCCCCGCCCCGATCAGCGATCCGCTCACGGCGCCTGCTCCGGCAGCCCCTGCGGCGCCCGCCAATGGCGATCCGCTGTCGGCGGCTGGCGCGCCGGCTGCAGCGCCCGCGACGGAGGCACCTGCCGCGGCTCCGGCCCAGGGCGACGCTCCCGCCAACTGAAATTGAGGCGGGTCGGGGAGAAATCCCCGGCTGTTCACAGATTTTTGTCTTTCCTGCGGATTCGCGCGCTTGTCAGTCTTGCGCGCGAACCGCTAACGGGTTTCTCCCATGGCGCGTTATATTTTCATCACCGGCGGCGTGGTTTCCTCTCTTGGCAAGGGCCTGATGGCCGCAAGCCTGGGCGCATTGCTGCAGGCACGCGGATACCGCGTGCGCATCCGCAAGTTCGATCCCTATCTCAATGTCGATCCGGGTACGATGTCGCCCTATCAGCATGGCGAGGTCTATGTCACCGATGACGGCGCGGAGACCGATCTCGACCTTGGTCATTACGAGCGCTTCACCGGCGTATCGGCGCGCCAGTCGGACAATGTGACCTCGGGCCGCATCTACCAGACGATCATCCAGCGCGAGCGGCGCGGCGATTATCTCGGTGCCACGGTGCAGGTCATCCCTCACGTGACCGACGCGATCAAGGAATTCGCCCAGGCCGAAACCGACGATCTCGATTTCGTGCTGTGCGAGATCGGCGGTACCGTCGGCGATATCGAATCGCTGCCGTTCATCGAGGCGATCCGCCAGTTGCGCAACGAGATCGGCCGCGAGAACACGCTGTTCGTCCACGTGACCCTGGTGCCCTATATCGCGGCAGCGGGCGAGCTGAAGACCAAGCCCACCCAGCACAGCGTGCGCGAGCTGACCTCGCTGGGCATCCAGCCCGACATCCTGCTGTGCCGTTGCGAAAAGCCGCTACCCGAATCCGAGCGCGCCAAGATCGCGCAGTTCTGCAACGTCCGCAAGGAAGCGGTGATCCCCGCGCTCGATGCCCGCAGCATCTATGCCGTGCCGATGCAGTATCACCGCGAAGGGCTGGACAGCGAAGTGCTGCGCGCCTTCGGCATCACCGATGCGCGCGAACCCGATCTGTCGCGCTGGGTCGATATCATGGAGCGCCACGAGCATCCCGAAGGCGAGGTGACGATCGGCGTGGTCGGCAAATATGTCGGCCTGCAGGATGCCTACAAGTCGCTGCACGAGGCACTGGTGCATGGCGGCCTCGCCAACCGGGTCAAGGTGCATGTCAAATGGCTCGATGCCGAGCTGTTCGAAAAGCTGCCCGATGACGAGCTGGCGGCCGTGCTCGAGCCGATGCACGGCATCCTGGTGCCCGGCGGTTTTGGCGAGCGCGGCAGCGAGGGCAAGATTTCCTCGGTTCGCTTCGCGCGCGAACGCAACGTCCCGTTTTTCGGCATTTGCCTCGGCATGCAGATGGCGTGCATCGAGGCTGCACGAAACACATCCGGCATCACGGCGGCGTCGACCACCGAATTCGGCGAGACCGACGAGCCGATCGTCGGCCTGATCACTGAATGGATGAGCGAATCCGGTCTGCAGAAGCGCAGCGCCGAGGGCGATCTGGGCGGCACCATGCGTCTCGGCGCGTTTCCGGCCAAGCTCTCGGGCAACAGCCGCGTGCGTGGCATCTACGGCACCGATATGATCAGCGAACGCCACCGCCATCGCTACGAGGTCAACACCGCCTATCACGAGCGGCTTGAACAGGGCGGCCTCGTTTTTTCCGGCATGTCGCCTGATGGCGTGCTGCCCGAAATCGTCGAGCGTCCCGATCACAGCTGGTTTGTCGGGGTGCAATATCATCCCGAGCTCAAGAGCAAGCCGTTCGATCCGCATCCGCTCTTCGCCAGCTTCATCGAAGCGGCGGTCGCGCAGAGTCGGCTGGTCTGACCTGAACAATATAGGTTAAGCCAAAGGGGTCGCGCGGTTGACATGCGTTAACCGAGCGGGCCCTTTGGCGCAATTTTCCTGCGCCATGCGCCAATTTACCACATTCTGTAACGGCCATTTTACTCTATTTGACGGTGTTGTGCGGTGGCGCACAGCGGCGTAAAACGATTCGGGCAAAAGCACATCTGTCGGCGGCGACAGGGACGGCCGCAGCGAGATGCTCGGCAAGGACAAAGCCGACAGAAAGGAAGGGACAAGGGGCAATCATGCACGCGAACGAGCTTGCCGCGCTGTTGGCCAGCCACAGCCTGTTCGCCGATTGCGACAATGACGAACTGTCGGACATCATCCTGCGCGGGCATTTCGTCCGCTACCGCAAGGGGCAGGAACTGATGGGGCAGGGGGATGATGGCGACAATCTGCTGATCATCCTGACCGGATTTGCCCGGGTGAGCATGGTGGCGAGCAACGGTCACGAGATCGTGCTCGATTATGCCGAGCCTGGCTATGTCATTGGCGAGATCGCGTTTCTGGATGGCGGACCGCGCACGGCCTCGATCGAGGCGCTGACCGAAGTGACCGCGCTCTCGCTGTCGCGGCCGGCTTTCGACGAGATTGCCGAGCGGCACGTGGCTATGCCGCGACGGATGCTCAGGGTCATGGCCAAGAGGCTGCGTCAGGCGAATGACGTGATCGAGGCGGATCGGGCGTTCACTTCCGGACCCAGGCTGGCGCGCTATCTGCTGCGCCTGATGGTTTCGGGGGCGAAGGAGGGCAAGCTCAAGCTGGATCTCAGCCAGAGCGAGCTCGGCACATTCGCGGGACTGTCACGCGAGCAGATTAATCGCCAGCTTTCGGCCTGGTCGGACGCGGGGCTGATCGAGCTCGAACAGGGGCGCGTGAAGATTATCGATCGCGACACGCTGCTGGAGATTTCCGAAGCGGCCTGAACGATCAGCCAGGTGAGTTTTAGAGTTTTCCGGGGCAGGGCCAGGTTATTGCGACCCGGCCTGACCCTGCCGCCGGAAAAACCCCCGCGCCCCACGGGCGCGGGGTCCCAGTTCAGATTTTCTCCGGTGGGCGGTGCGGTAAATGCGACCCGGCCAATCCGGCCTAAGGAGAAAGCAGCGTCCTGAGCGGGCGCGGGGGGCGGGCTCGCAAGGGTCCGCCCTCTTTTTTGTTTCTGGAACTGGCGTTGTTCAGCGAGAACGCCTCTCCCTTGATGGGAGAGGCAGCGAGACTTGGCAGCTTGCTGCCTAGTTGCAGCGGTGAGGGCGTGGGTGCGGCCGGGTGCGCTGGTGCGTGACACAGGCAGAATCATCATCCGGTACCATCACCCCCAACCAACCCTCCCCCATCAAGGGGGAGGGCCTCAGAACGATAATCTGCAACAAAAAGGGTGGGCCGTTGCCGACCCACCCCGTTGCATTCTACCCTTTGGAGCCTGGCGTCAGGCCGCCTGGCTGTCGCCTTCATCCTTGGTCGAAGCCTCGACGACCTGCAGCTTGGGGGTGCCGTTGATCGCGATCTTCTTGGGCTTCATCGCTTCGGGCACTTCGCGCACCAGATCGATGGTCAGCAGGCCATCCTCCAGCGAAGCGTCGCTCACCCGCACGAAATCGGCCAGCTCGAAGCGGCGCTCGAAGTTGCGGTTGGCGATGCCCATGTGCAGGAAGTTGCCGCGCGATTCGCTCTCGGCAGCCTTGCGGCCAGACACGACCAGCAGATTCTGCTGCGCGGTAATGTCGAGCTCGTTCGGCTTGAAACCGGCAACCGCGATGGTGACGCGATAGGCGTCATCGCTGCTGCGCTCGATGTTGAACGGGGGGTAGTTATCGCCCTGTGCAGCCCGGGCCTGGTTTTCCAGCAAGTCGAACAGCCGGTCAAAGCCAACGGTGGTGCGGCGATAGGGGGTGAAATCAAAACGGTTCATCGTCAAAATCCTTTTCAAGCGATTTCAAGTGTTTGAGACCCACTTCTGCGGCGCCTCGGACATGTGACCCACCCGATTGGCGTGGCTCACATCGCAAATTTAAGCGTTCGAAATCGCGTTTCAAGATGGATTTTTGATGTGAGCCGCACACGGGCGGACCGGAGGAGCGCCTGTCTTGCGCAGACGAAAAAAGAGCGTCCGGCCCCCAAGACCCGGACGCTCTTTATCAGGTTCATATCGCGCGCTGATGCTCGTAAGCATCGCTCGCAAATCCTGAACCCTCGGTAACCGCCGCTTTCCCCAAAACGACGGAAACTATCCCCGAACCCATGGCCGTAGCCGCTTTATCCGCGTTGTCATGATTCCGTAATGCGACCTCAGGCGCTAGGGAAATTCGCGGCATGCCGTCATTTTTGATCCTTTCTGTGTTTTATGTGCAACACGCCTTCGTTCAGGGATCAGCCATTGTCAGCCTTGCATGCGCTGGTTAATGGAAAAAGCCGAGCAGCGCCGCTGATCCCCCGGATGGCGCCAGTTCCGAAAGGATCCTTCCCCCTCCATGCTGTCCACATTCGAATGGACGATCGCCAAGCGCTATCTGCTGCCCGGACGCGGTGAGGCGTTCATCTTCCTGGTCGCAGGCATCAGCCTGGTCGCGGTGGCGCTGGGCGTCGCCGCGCTGATCATCGTGATGAGCGTGATGAACGGCTTTCGCGCCGAACTGCTCGACAAGATCGTCGGACTCAACGGACACGCGGTGGTGCAGGGCTATGGCGGTCGGCTGAACGACTGGCAGGATATCCTCAAGGAAACGCGCAAGATGGACGGTGTCGTCGCCGCATCGCCGCTGATCGAGCAGCCGCTGCTGATCAATTTCGACGGGCGCGTGGAAGCGGTGCTGGTGCGCGGCACCGATGCACCCGATATCGCCGCGCTCAAGGACAAGACCGTGCTGGGCTCGGTCGCCGAGCTCAAGGCAGGCGCGTCGAAGGTCGCGCTGGGATCGCGGCTGGCGCAGAATCTGGGTGTGAGGATCGGCGACAAGATCACCATCATCAATCCGGCAGGGCGCGCGACCCCGTTCGGCACCGTTCCGCGCGAGATATTGTACGAGGTCGCTGCCATCGTCGAGATCGGCGTCTATGATTATGACAAGGCGTTCGTCATCATGCCGATCAGGGACGCGCAGCTCCTGCTGCTGCTCGGCGATCAAGTCGGCATGATCGAGGTGACGACGCGCGATGCCGACAAGGTGCGCGAGATTCTCGCGCCGCTGGAGCAGAAGCTGCGCGGCCAGGCGGTGGTCAACGACTGGCGCACGATCAACGCCTCGCTGTTTGAGGCGCTGGCGGTGGAGCGCGTCGCGATGTTCATCGTGCTGTCGATCATCATTCTGGTCGCGGTGTTCAACATCCTCTCGTCGCTGATCATGCTGGTGCGCGCCAAGACCCGCGACATCGCGATCCTGCGCACGATGGGGGCCAGCCGCAACTCGCTGCTCAAGATCTTCATCACGGTGGGGCTGATCATCGGATCGCTCGGCACGGTGACGGGGCTGGGGCTGGGCTTTGTCTTCCTCTATTTCCGGCAGAGCATCGTGCTTGCGGTCCAGTTCGTGACCGGCCAGCAGCTCTGGGACCCTTCGATCCGCTTCCTCACAGAGCTTCCCAGCCGCACCGACCCGGTCGAAGTGGGGGGGATTGCGCTGATGGCCTTGCTCTTCAGCTTCCTGGCGACGCTCTATCCCGCCTTCAAGGCGTCCTCGACCGATCCCGTGCAGGTGCTGCGCTATGAGTGATGCCGTCATCCTGCTCACCGATGTCCGCCGCAGCTTTGCGCAGGGCGGCGTCACCATCGACGTGCTCAAGGGCGTCAATCTGGCGGTCGAACCGGGCGAGATCGTCGGGCTGCTTGGTCCTTCGGGATCGGGCAAGTCGACGATGCTGCAGGCGGTGGGCCTGCTGGAGGGTGGCTTTACCGGGTCGATCCGCATCGCTGGCGAAGAGGCGGCGCAACTGAACAGCAACGGGCGCACCCGGCTGCGCAAGACGGCGCTGGGTTTCGTCTATCAGTTCCACCATCTGCTGCCCGATTTCACCGCGCGCGAGAATGTGGTGCTGCCGCAGTTGATCATGGGGCGCACCCGCGACGAGGCATCGGACCGGGCAGCGGAACTGCTTTCCCGTCTCGGGCTCGGCCAGCGGCTCGATCATCGCCCCAGCCAGCTGTCGGGCGGCGAGCAGCAGCGCGTCGCGGTCGCGCGCGCGCTTGCCAACCGGCCCAGGGTCGTGCTTGCCGACGAACCGACCGGAAATCTGGACGAGGCGACCGCCGACAGAGTGTTCGACGAGTTCCTGCATCTTGTAAGGGAAGAGGGCAGCGCGGCATTGGTGGCCACCCATAACGAACGACTGGCCACGCGCATGGACCGGGTTGTCCGCCTGCACGATGGAAGGATCGCATGACCGTTTTCGATTACACGATGCCGCTGCCCGATGGCAGCTCCAAGCCGCTTTCCGATTATCAGGGCCAGGTTCTGCTGATCGTCAACACGGCCTCCAAATGCGGGTTCACGCCGCAATATGAAGGGCTCGAGGCGCTGCATCGCGAATACAAGGATCGCGGGTTCGAGGTGCTGGGCTTTCCGTGCAACCAGTTCGGCGCGCAGGAGCCGGGCGATGCCGAAGAGATCAAGAACTTCTGCTCGCTCACCTATGACGTGACCTTCCCGCTTTCTGCCAAGATCGCGGTCAATGGCGAGGAAGCCGATCCGCTGTGGAAGTATCTCAAGAGCCAGCAGGCCGGGCTGATGGGCAGCCGCGCGATCAAGTGGAATTTCACCAAGTTCCTGATCGATCGCAAGGGCAATGTCGTCGCGCGCTACGGTTCGATGGTGAAGCCCGAGCAATTGAAGGCGGATATCGAGAAGCTGCTGTAACGCTGCACGTGCGCAGGTCGAAAATTTTGCTATAGCCCCGTCATTCCCGCGAAGGCGGGAATCCCGCTTTCTCATATTCTTGAGTAGAAGCGGGACCCCCGCCTGCGCGGGGGTGACGTGGAACAATGACCTGACAGCAAGGACACCGCACCCATGATCGACGCCATCAGCACCTGGGCCAATGGACTGGGCGCGCAATATGGCGTCAATCCGGTGATCTTCGCGACCATCTATATCGGCGCGATCCCGCTGTTCCTGGCCAGCATCGCCTGGCTGGTGCGTAACGCCCGCGCGGGCAAGCCGACGGTGCTGCCGGTCATGTGCGCGGGCGCCTGTTTCGTCTCGGCCTATGTCTATCTCGCCATTGCCGGGCGCAACATTCCGGTCTGGGTGTGGATCTTCCTCGCGGTGCTGATCCTCTACGGCATCTGGTCGACGGTGCGCGACGTGCGGCGCAAGATCGCCGCGAAAGACTTATCCACTGGCGAGTAAGCGCCCCGGTTTTCGAATCGCGGGGCAAACGGTAGCGTTTTCCCATGGCCTATGAACCCTTCGTCCCGCTGCGCGTGTTCAGCGCCTATACGATGCTCGAAGGAGCGATCGAGCCCAAGGCGATCGCCAAGACCGCGCATGCGCGCGGCTTTCCCGCAATCGCGCTGGCCGACCGCAACGGGCTCTATGCGGGCATGGCCTTTGCCGATGGCTGTTTCGATGCAGGCATCCAGCCGATCGTCGGCACGCTGCTGTGCGTCGCGCGACCCGGCAGCAACCCGGCCTCGCCCACGCTCGACTGGCTGGCGCTCTATGCGCAGAACGAGAAGGGCTATGACAATCTGTGCGATCTCGTCTCGCACGCGCATCTCGACCGCCCGCTCGAACTGCCTGCGCATGTGCCGTTCGACCGGCTGGAGGGACGCACCGATGGCGTGATCGCGCTGACCGCAGCGGGCGAGGGGGCTTTGGTCAAGCTGCTCGCCGCCGGACAGCAGGATGAAGCCGAACGCTATTGCGACCAGCTCCAGAGCCTGTTTGGCGACCGCTTGTATATCGAGCTGTGCCGCCGCGGAGAGGAGATCGAGACGCTGGCGGAAAACGCGCTGCTCGACCTGGCCTATGCGCGCCATCTGCCGCTCGTCGCGACCAACCCGGCCTGTTATGCCGATCCGGGCTTTCACGCCGCGCATGATGCGATGCTGTGCATCGCGCGCGGCGAATATGTTGGCGCTGCCAATCGTGACCGCAGCTCGCCCGAGGCGTGGATCAAGTCCGCCCCGATGATGCGCGAGCTGTTCAGCGACCTGCCCGAAGCCCTGGTCAACACGCTCGTCGTTGCGCAGCGCTGTGCCTATGCGCCGCCCAAGCGCAAGCCGATCCTGCCCAGCCTGGCGGGCGATCTCGAGGGCGAAGCGGCGCAGCTGCGCGCCGATGCGTTTGCCGGGCTGGAAAAGCGGCTCGAGGCCTATCCCGACCTGACCGAGGAAGAGCGCAAGGCCTATTTCGACCGTCTTGAATTCGAGGTCAATGTCATCGTCGGCATGGGCTTTCCCGGCTATTTCCTGATCGTGGCCGATTTCATCAAATGGGCCAAGGATCACAATATCCCGGTGGGGCCGGGGCGTGGATCGGGCGCAGGCTCGGCGGTCGCCTGGGCGCTGACGATTACCGATCTCGATCCGATCAAGCTTGGCCTGCTGTTCGAACGCTTCCTCAACCCCGAGCGCGTGTCGATGCCCGACTTCGATATCGACTTCTGCGAAACGCGGCGCGGCGAGGTGATCCGCTATGTGCAGGCGAAATACGGCCGCGATCATGTCGCGCAGATCATCACCTTCGGAAAGCTGAAGGCGCGCGCGGTGCTGCGCGATACGGGCCGCGTGCTGCAGATGGGCTATGGCCGCATCGATGGCCTGTGCAAGCTCGTCCCCAACCACCCGACCGACCCGTGGAAGCTCGACCGCGCGCTGGCCGGGGTGGATGAACTGCGCAACCAGTATCGCGATGACGCCGAGGTCAAGACGCTGTTCGACCTCGCCATGCAGCTCGAAGGCCTGCCGCGCCACAGCTCGACCCATGCTGCCGGGGTCGTCATCGGCGACCGTCCGCTGGCGCAACTCGTGCCGCTGTACCGCGATCCGCGTTCGGACATGCCGGTGACGCAGTTCGACATGAAATATGTCGAGACGGCAGGGCTGGTGAAATTCGACTTTCTCGGCCTCAAGACGCTCTCGGTGTTGCACAAGGCGGTCGAGATGCTGGCGAAACGCGGCGTCGAGGTCGATCTGTCGCGCCTGCCCTGGGACGATGCCAAGACCTACGAGTTGCTCAAGCGCGGCGATACCGTCGGGGTGTTCCAGCTCGAATCCGAAGGCATGCGCCGCACGCTCGCGCAGGTGAAGCCGACCGCGTTCGGCGACATTATCGCGCTCGTCTCGCTCTACCGTCCGGGCCCGATGGACAATATCCCGAGCTTCGGCGCGCGCAAGAACGGCCGCGAACCGATCACCTATCCGCACCCGCTGCTCGAGGATATCCTGAAGGAGACCTACGGCATCATCGTCTATCAGGAACAGGTGATGCAGGCCGCGCAGGTTCTCGCGGGCTATTCGCTGGGTGACGCAGACCTGCTGCGCCGCGCGATGGGCAAGAAGATCCAGGCGGAGATGGACAAGCAGCGCGGCCGCTTCGTCGAGGGTGCCGCGAAGAACGACATCGATGCCAAGAAGGCCAATGAGCTGTTCGATTTGATCGACAAGTTCGCAGGCTATGGCTTCAACAAGTCGCACGCGGCGGCCTATGCGCTGCTCGCGTACCAGACGGCCTGGCTCAAGGCGCACCACCCGCACGAGTTCTTCGCTGCCTCGATGTGCTTCGACATGCACCAGAGCGACAAGCTTGCGATTTTCGTCGACGATATGCGCCGTCTGGGGATCGCCTGCCTGCCGCCGTGCATCAACGCGAGCGAGGCCGAGTTCTCGGTCGAGCAGACGGCAGACGGCCTCGCGGTGCGTTATGCGCTCGCGGGGCTCAAGAATGTCGGCGAAAAGGCGATGGAGGGCGTGGTCGCGACGCGCCTAGCGGGCGGGCCGTTCAAGTCGCTGGGCGATCTCGCCGACCGGATCGACGCGGGGGCCGTCAACAAGCGCCAGATCGAAAGCCTTGCCGCAGCGGGCGCGTTCGACGGGCTGGGGCTCGAGCGTTCGGTCGTGCATGCCTCGGCCGATACGGTCATGGCAGTTGCCGCCGAGGCGCAGCGCCAGCGCACCAGCGGGCAGGGCGGGCTGTTCGGCGATGTCCAGCAGCCGGGCCAGTCGCTGCGTCTGGCGCCCGCCAAGCCCTGGGCGATGGGCGAGAAGATGACCTATGAGCGCGAGGCGTTCGGCTTCTTCTTCTCCGCGCATCCGGTGACCGAATTTGCCGCGACCGCCAAGGCACAGGGCGCGCGGCCCTATCAGCTGCTGGTCGACACGCTCGAGGTGCGCGTCGGCGAGCGCAAGACCGCCAAGGTCGCCGCTTTGGTCGAAGGCTGCAACCGGCGGCAGTCCAAGCGCGGCAGCACCTTCGTGATGGTCGACCTGTCGGATGAATCCGGCCAGTTCTCGGCAAGCTCGTTCGATGACGAGATCGTCGCTTCGATGCCCGAATGGGCGGCGCAATCGGCCTGTCTGCTGATCGAGCTCGAATTCGACCGTTCGAGCGAGGAACAGGCCCCGCGCGCGACCATCCGCCGGGCGCGGCCGCTCGACCAGATCAAGGTCGTGCTGCGGCATCGTGCGCATATTGATGTCCATCATCCCGATGCGCTGTCGCGGCTCGCCGAATTGCTCGGGCCAGCCGGAAGCGGGCAGGACGAACTGCATGCGCGGCTGATCATGGGCGAGGGACGGGTGATGCCGGTGTGCCTGGGCAACCGCTTCCGGCTCGATGGCGAAACGCAGGCTGCGCTGCGCCTGGTTGAGGGGCTGAACGTCCGCGATATCGAACAGCTTGCCGCCGGACGCCCGGAATTGCGCCTCGTCAGTTGACTTGATCGCCGCTTCGGGCTTTCTCATCCAGGTCAAACCGGCTCCCTGCGAGAGCCTCAAGATCTGGGAGAGAATGATGATCGTTGGCGGAATGCAGGATTATGAATTGCGCGTGATGCGGCTGCTCGACCATGCCGAGCGCGAGAGCGGCACGCGTGAAATCGTCACCCGCTGGGCGGACGGCGGCCAGACCCGGACCCATTGGGCAGGGATTGCCCGCGACGCGCGTCGGCTGGCGAGCGCGCTGGTGAAGCTGGGCCTGCAGCCCGGCGACCGCGTCGCGACGCTCGCGATGAATCACAGCCGCCATCTCGTCGCCTGGTATGGCGCGATCGGCATGGGCGGGGTGATCCACACCATCAACCCGCGCCTGTTCGAGGAGCAGCTCGAATATATCGCCAACCATGCCGAGGATAAGGTGCTGTGCTATGACGCAGCATTCCAGCCGATCATCGACAAGATGAAGAGCCGCTGGACGACGATCGAGCATTATGTCTGTTTCGATCCGCCCGCCGGATCGGACGTGCAAGGCTTCGAGGCGCTGCTCGACACCGGCGACGAAGGCTATCGCTGGCACGAAGGGTCGGAGCGCGATCCGTGCATGCTCTGCTATACCTCGGGCACCACGGGCAATCCCAAGGGCGTGCTGTACGAGCACCGCTCAACCGTGATCCATGCCCTGGCCGAGATGCAGCCGGCGGTGTTCAGCCTGTCGCCGCAATCGGTGGCGCTGCCCGTCGTGCCGATGTTCCATGCGGCCGCCTGGGGCCTGCCCTTTGCCGGCGCGGCAGCGGGGATCAAGTTCGTCTTTTCCGCCGTCAACGATCCTGCCGTGCTGTGCGACCTGATGAACACCGAAAAGGTCACGCATTCCGCAGGTGTGCCCACCGTGTGGCTGGCGATGTTCCAGCATATCGACACCACGGGGCAGAAGCCCGAATATCTGCAGGTGGTCACCATCGGCGGGTCGGCGGCGCCGCGGGCGATGTGCGAGCGGATCATGAAGATGGGCGCGCGGATGAACCATGCCTGGGGTATGACCGAAACCTCGCCGATCGGCACGATGGGCGCGCCGTCGCCCGATTGGGACGATCTCGATTTCGAGGCGCAGCTCGATCTGGTCACGAAGCAGGGCCGCGTGCCGTTCGGCGTCGAACTTCGCGTGGTCGATGACGAGGGCAACGTGCTGCCGCGCGACGGCAAGTCGAGCGGCCGGCTCCAGATCAAGGGGCCGTGGATCATCAAGCGCTATTTCAAGGCGGAAGCCGACGCACTCACCGAGGACGGCTGGTTCGACACCGGCGACGTTTCGGTCATCCATCCCGATGGCGTGATGCAGATTACCGACCGCGCCAAGGACGTGATCAAGTCGGGCGGCGAATGGATCAGCTCGGTCGATCTGGAGAATGCGGCGGTCGGCATGCCCGATGTCGCCGAAGCCGCCGCGATCGGTCTGCCGCACCCGAAATGGGACGAGCGCCCGCTGCTGCTGGTGGTGCCCAAGCCCGGCACCAGCCCGAGCAAGGACGCGATTCTGGCGCACCTGTCGGCGCATGTCGCCAAATGGTGGCTGCCCGACGACATCGTGTTCGTCGAATCGCTGCCGCACAGCGCGACCGGAAAGCTGCTGAAAACGGCGCTGCGCGACCAGTTCAGGGACCACGTGTTGCCGACGGTTTGAGAGACTGCTTGCAAAACGCCTCTCCCTTGATGGGAGAGGCAGCGAGGCTTGGCGACGCAGGAGCCTAGCCGCAGCGGTGAGGGTGATGGTGCGGCCGGGTCAAGTTGGCTCGATTACGCATCTTTGCACGATTTGGAGAAATCACCCCCACCCAACCCTCCCCCATCAAGGGGGAGGGCTTTTGGTACGCGGACGCCTGGTTTAGAAGCTGAATCGCGCCGAGACGCGGAAGTCGCGGCCGCCCAAGGGCGCGAAGTCCTTGGTGAAGCTGGCGGCGCGGCGGCCGACCACGTCGAAGATGTTGTTCGCCGATGCAATCAGTGTCACGCCGCGCGAAGCGCCGAACGGCTTCCACGAGGCGCTGGCATTGACCAGCGTGAACCCTTCGGTCGGCGTCTCGAAATTGGCATTGCGTTCCTGATCGTCGAACCATTCGACCTCGGCGCGCACGTTCAGCGTGTCGCTCTGTGCTTCCAGCCCGCCGAGCAGGCGCAGCGGCGGGATGCGCGGTACCGGGCCCAGGCCGTCGAGCGAGGCATGGACATAGTCGGCGACGCCATCGGCGATGAACTTGAAGCCGCCCGCGCGCGCGAAGACCACCGAGGCTTCGGCTTCCAGGCCATAATATTTCGCATCGTTCTGGATGAACTGGAAGACGGGCAGCTCGTCTTCTTCTTCGCCGGTCGGCACGTCGATGATGAAGTCATCGAACCGGTTGTAGAAGCCGGTGAGCGAGAGGTTCACGTCCGGGGTCGAATAGCGGATATAGGCTTCGCCGCCCCAGCTCTTTTCGGTCGTGAAATTCGGGTTGCCGATCTCGAAGGCTTGTGTGGCGATATGCGGTCCGTTGGAGAACAGCTCTTCGGCCGCAGGCGCGCGCTGGGCGCGGTTGAGGTTGACGCCGAGCTTCAATTGGTCGGTCGGGAGATAGGCGAGACCCGCCGCGAACGAATAGGAGTTGAACCGCCGCTCGACGCCGACATCCTGCGACTTTACCACGACACGGTCGAAGCGGCCTGCGCCCTCGAGTTCGATCTTGCCCAGCCGCACTTCCTGCAGCGTGAAGATGCCGACCTGATCGGTGGTGTTGGGCGGAACAAAGGCTTCCGCGCCGATCGCGCTGAAATCGCGATGCACATATTGCACGCCGCTCGCGCCGCGCCAGCCGCCGCGTTCGCGCTGGACCAGCTCGAGCCGGGATTCGATGCCGTTGTTGCGGAACACGGTGCCGACCTCGTCGCCCTCGAACTCGGTCTGCTTGAAATCGGCATAGGCCGCTCGCAGGCGCAGTGCCTCGAAAAAGCCGGGCAGATCGACTTGGCCGCGGAAATCGACCTTGAACTGGTCAAGGCCGATGGTGACGGGGCCCTCTTCCCCCTCGCCGCCAGCACCTTCCTCTTCACCATGATGGTGACCGGCGCCGGGGCGTTCGGGAACGCCGTACAGGCTGTTGTAATAACTGCCCGAAATACCGAAGCTGCCACCTTCGCCGATATAGGCAAGGCCCGCGCCAAGACTGTAGGTTTCGGTGCCGGTATTGGGGATGCGGCCGCGCAGGCCGGCCAGTTCCTCGGCTTCAGCTGCGTCCTCCAGATTGCCCTCGGCGCGCTCTTCCGCAGCCTCTTCAAGTTGCTCGGCGCGAAGACCGGGCGACAGCACGAAGCCGCCCACGCGCAGGTCGTCGGACTTGCGGTAGCTACCATCGAGGTGGAGCACCAGCTTCGAGGTCAGCGGAACATCGAGGCTCGCGCCGATGCTGCGCTCGTCCGCAGCCGATCCGTACGTGGCGAGTGCGTCGAGATGGAACGGCTCTTCGGGCACCTCGCGCGGGATGCGCTTGTCGATGGCGTTGACCGCGCCGCCGACCGCCTGGCCGCCGAACAGCAGCACGGCAGGGCCGCGAAGCACCTCGACCCGGTCGAGGATGATCGGCTCGACCGTTACGCCATGGTCCGGCGAGGTGTTCGACACGTCGATCGTGCCGATGCCGTCGGTGAGCACGCGGATGCGCTCGCCCTGGAAGCCGCGCAGCACCGGGCGCGAGGCACCGGGTGAGAAGCTGGTCGCCGAGACGCCGGGCAGCTTGGTCAGTGCGTCGCCGATCTGCGCGCGCGCCTCGCGCGCCAGAGTGTCGCCCGAAAGCTCGGACGTGCCGGCCAGGATGCTGAGATCGCGGACGAATGGCGCGGTGACGATGATCCCGCCGCTCTTGTGGAAGTCATCATCTTCCTGTGCGGTTTCCTCGGCTTGAGCGGCCTGCTGTGCCAGGGCGGGAAGCGGGGCAAGCAGCGCGGTAGCGAGCGAAAGCGACGAGGTAACGGTGAGAAGCGTGCGACGCATGTTCTGTTATGCTCCCTGGGGACTCTGAAAAAGGAAGAAAGGCTGCCGTTGACCGGCAATCCGGTGTCCGCTGCCCTTGCGCTATGGGCCTTGCCATGCACCCGGAACCGCGGAGTCGGAGGGGCGGCTAGCACTCGTGTAATGTTATATCAATCGCTATTTGACCAGGATATGACAGTTTGCGACGGGTTGCTCGTGAAGATGCGGTCGGGCAGAAAGACGGGCGAAGCGGCTGCAAGGGCCGTCATCGCGCGAGGACCCGAAAGATGAGCCAAGAGACCGCCGCCGAAGCCCTGATCCCGGCGCCTGAGGATGCACAGACCTGGTGCACGCCGACGCAGTATGCGGAACTCTATGCAGCGTCGCTGCGCGATCCGGACGGATTCTGGGCGCTGCAGGCGGATCGCATCGACTGGAGTTCGAGACCGACGCATATCAACCGCTCGAGCTTCGATCCGGTCCGCATCCGCTGGTATGACGATGGCGAGCTGAACCTGTGCTACAACGCGGTCGACCGCCATGTGCTGGCGGGGCATGGCGCCGACACCGCGTTGATCTGGGAAGGCGACACCCCCGGCGATGTCCGCTCGCTGAGCTATGATGCGCTGCTCGCCGAGGTGCAGCGCTTCGCCAGCTCCCTGACGGCGCTCGGCGTGGTCAAGGGCGACCGGGTGACCATCTACATGCCGATGGTGCTCGAAGGCGCGATCGCGATGCTCGCCTGCGCGCGCATCGGCGCGATCCATTCTGTGGTGTTCGGCGGTTTCTCGCCCGAGGCGCTTGCCGGGAGGATCGAGGATTGCGCGAGCCGCTTCATCGTCACTGCCGATGCGGGAATGCGCGGAGGCAAGACGGTGCCGCTCAAGGCCAATGTCGACGCCGCGCTCACCGATCACGGGATCAGCGTGGATGCAGTGCTGGTCGTGCGTCATACCGGGGCCGAAATCGCGATGACCGAGGGGCGCGACCACTGGTATCACGAATTATCGGCGACCGTGCCCGCGACCTGCCCGTGCGAACCGATGGCGGCGGAGGACCCGTTGTTCATCCTCTATACCTCGGGCTCCACCGGCAAGCCCAAGGGCGTACTCCACACCACCGGCGGCTATGCCGTCTGGGTCGCGACGACCTTTCATTATGCCTTCGATTACCGCCCCGGCGAGGTCTATTGGTGCACCGCCGATATCGGCTGGGTCACCGGGCACAGCTATTCGGTCTATGGCCCGCTGCTCAACCGCGCGACCAGCCTGCTGTTCGAAGGCGTGCCCAACCATCCCGATCACAGCCGTTTCTGGGACATGTGCGAGCGGCATGGCGTCAACATCTTCTACACCGCGCCCACCGCGATCCGCGCGCTGATGCGCGAGGGCGAAGCGCCGGTGGAGAAGCACGACCTGAGCGCCTTGCGGCTGATCGGGTCGGTCGGCGAACCGATCAATCCCGAGGCCTGGCGCTGGTACCGGCGCACCGTGGGCAAGGACGCCATCCCGGTGATCGATACCTGGTGGCAGACCGAGACCGGCGGCATCATGATCACGACGCTGCCTTGCGCGCATGCGATGCGGCCGGGCAGCGCGGGCCTGCCGTTCTTCGGCATCCGGCCCGAACTGGTCGATGCCGATGGCAATATCCTGGACGGCGCGACAGAAGGGAATCTGTGCATCGCCGCCTCCTGGCCCGGCCAGGCGCGCACCGTCTATGGCGATCACGAGCGTTTCGTGCAGACCTATTTCAGCACCTATAAGGGCAAATATTTCACAGGCGATGGCTGCAAGCGCGATGAAGACGGTTATTACCGCATCACCGGCCGCGTGGACGATGTCATCAACGTCTCGGGCCATCGCATGGGCACGGCCGAGGTCGAAAGCGCGCTGGTGCTGCACCCGCGCGTTGCCGAAGCTGCTGTGGTCGGCTTTCCGCACGACATCAAGGGGCAGGGCATCTATTGCTATGTCACGCTGAACGTCGGCGAGGAGGCCGACGAAGCGCTGGCCGGGGAGCTGAAGGCACTGGTGCGCAAGGAGATCGGCCCGATCGCCACGCCCGACCATCTGCATTTCACGCCGGCGCTGCCCAAGACGCGCAGCGGCAAGATCATGCGGCGCATCCTGCGCAAGATCGCGGAGAACGAGTTCGGTTCGCTCGGCGATACCAGCACGCTTGCCGACCCTTCCGTGGTCGACGCGCTGATTGCCGGACGCGGTTCGGTCTAAGGGCCGAGCAGCGCCACCGGCCAGGCGGCAAGCGCCATCAGCGTGCCGAGCGGGAAGCGGGTGGCGGCGTCGAGATCATGGCCGCGCCGCTGCAGCACCAGCGCGACGGCAAGCCCGAGGCCGCTGGCGATCAGCAGCACGAGTGGCAGCGCCTGCCAGCCGAGCCACAGCCCGATTGCTCCGAGCAGCAGCGGATCACCGCCGCCTAGCCCCTCGCGCCCGCGCGTCAACCGATAGAGCAGCGCGATCAGCCAAAGCCCGACGAAACCCGCGCCTGCGCCGATCAGGCGGCTGCTCCAGTCGGGCGCGATGCCGCATGCTGCGCTCGCCAGTCCGCCCAGCGCCAGCGCAGCGGTGAGCGGCTGCGGCAGCCAGTACTGGCGCAGATCGAGCAGCGCGAGCGGCAGCAGCAGCCAGCCCAACGCGGCGATGGCCAGGCCCTGCGCCCCGGGATGCAGCGTCAGCGACACCGCACCAATCGCCGCGGCACCAAGCTCGATCGCCAGGCTTTGCCAGCCGATCCGTGCGCCGCATGCTGCACATTGTCCGCGCAGCAAAAGATAGGACAGGACGGGTACGAGCTGCCATGGCTTGAGCTGCGCACCGCAAGCATCGCATTGCGACCGCCCGGTCAGGATCGATCGCCCCGCGGACCAGCGCACCACCAGTGCGCCGATAAAGCTGCCGAAGATTGCGCCAAGGATTGCCGCTGCAAGGGGCGCGATCACCGGATGGTCGAGCAGCGGCGCATACATAACGAAATTGGCCCAATGCCGGGGATCGGCAGCGCCCTTGCGCATAGCGGCTCGCCCCGAGACAGGCCAAGCGCTTTGTACTCCAAGCCTCTTGCAATCGCGCTGGCCCTAGGGGAAGGCGCTTTCACCACATTCGAAAAGGGACTCATGCCATGACCGCATTTTCCGCCGCCGATCCCGTCGTCATCGTCTCCTATGCGCGCACGCCGATGGGCAGCTTCCAGGGTTCGCTCTCGGGCGCCAGCGCCACCGATCTCGGCGCGACTGCCGTCAAGGCGGCGGTCGAGCGGGCTGGGGTTTCGGGCGATGCGATCGAGCGCATCTATATGGGTTGCGTGCTGCCGGCTGGGCTAGGCCAGGCCCCGGCGCGCCAGGCCGCGCTCAAGGCCGGCCTGCCGCAATCGGTCGAGGCGACCACGGTCAACAAGATGTGCGGGAGCGGCATGCAGGCGACGATCATGGGGGCAGAGGCGCTGGCCTCGGGCTCGGTCGATCTGCTGGTGGCAGGTGGTATGGAGAGCATGACCAATGCGCCCTATCTGCTCACCAAGCATCGCGGCGGCGCGCGCATTGGCCATGACCGGGTGATGGATCACATGTTCCTTGACGGACTCGAGGACGCGTATGAACCCGGCCGCGCGATGGGCAGCTTTGCCGAGGAAACCGCAGGCGAATATCAGTTCACCCGCCAGGACCAGGACGATTATGCCATCGCCTCGCTGACCCGCGCACAGAAGGCGCAGAGCTCGGGCGGCTTCGACCGCGAGATCGTCCCCGTCGAGATCACCGGTCGCAAGGGCACCGAGACGATCGACAAGGACGAACAGCCGCTCAAGGGCGACGCGTCGAAGATCCCGAGCCTGAAGCCGGCGTTTGCCAAGGACGGCACGATCACCGCTGCCAATGCCTCGTCGATCTCCGACGGTGCAGCGGCGCTGGTTCTGACCCGCCAGAGCGTGGCCGACAGGCTGGGCCTCAAGCCCGTCGCGCGGATCGTGTCGCACGCCGCCCACGCGCACGCGCCGGCGCGCTTCACCACCGCGCCGGTCGATGCCAGCCGCAAGGCGCTGGAAAAGGCGGGCTGGAGCGTCGACGATGTCGACCTGTTCGAGGTCAACGAGGCGTTCGCCTGCGTGTCGATGATCGCGATGCGCGACCTCGGCATCCCGCACGACAAGATCAACGTGCATGGCGGCGCGACCGCACTTGGCCACCCGATCGGCGCGAGCGGTGCGCGAATCATCGCCACGCTGGTTTCCGCCCTGCAGACACATGGCGGCAAGCGCGGTCTCGCATCGCTCTGCATCGGCGGCGGCGAGGCGACGGCGGTTGCGGTCGAGCTGATCTGATCCCCTGAAGCCCGGCCTGTCAGCAGGGCAGGCCGGGGCTTTTGTAAGGCCGGATTGACAAGCCTGCCCAAATCCAGCAATTGCGCATCCAGATGGTTCCTCCCTTAGCCGGGGGGCGAAGAGGGAAGCCGGTGCAAATCCGGCGCTGTGCCCGCAACTGTCAGTCGGGAGCCGACGGCCACTATGTCACTGGGAGCGATCCCGGGAAGACGGCCCGAGGCGATGATCGACGAGCCAGGAGACCTGCCATCGCGTCGTTCATCCGGGGGCCGGGTCCAGCCTGTTCGGATGGGAAAGTTTTTTCCTTCGTAACGACATGCCACAGGCCATAGTCGCGTCCGGGAGCGATCCCGGCGGGCCTTAATGTCGTTCATCTGCCCTTCCGCTTCGGCGGCGGCTGGGGCTGAGGGAAAACCGTGTCCAAATTCATCCGCAGTTTCACCGTGTCCGCGCTTGCTCTGGCCGTGGCCACGCCGCTCCATGCGCAGTCTGCCACCGACGACCAGGACGACGATATCGTCGTCTCCGCCAGTCGCATCGTCCAGAAGCGGAGCGAGACCGGCCAGTCGATCACCGTGGTCGACAAGGCCGAGCTCGACCGCCGCCAGACCCAGGTGCTGAGCGACGTGCTGCAGACGCTGCCCGGCATCAGCGTTGCGCGCAACGGCGGCCCCGGCGGTACAACCAGCGTGTTCATCCGCGGCGGCGACAGCTCGCAGACTCTGGTGCTGGTCGATGGCGTGCGCATCAATGATCCGTCATCGCCCTCGGGCGCGTTCGATTTCAGCTCGATCCTGACCGGCAATATCGGGTCGGTCGAGGTGTTGCGTGGACCCAATTCGGTGATCTGGGGCAGCCAGGCGATCGGCGGCGTCATCAACATCACCACGATCGAGCCGAGCGAGGGGCTGCAGGCCAATGCGCGCGGCGAATATGGCTATCGCGACACCGGCCAACTGGTCGCCAGCGTGTCGGGCAAGACCGGAATCGTTTCGGGAAGTCTCGGCGGGAGCTATTTCCGCACCGATGGCATCAGCGCTTCGGATGAGCGCAATGGTGCCACCGAGAAGGACGGGTTCAAGAACCTGACGCTCAACGGCAAGCTGCGCGTCGCGTTCAGCGATGCGATCAGCCTCGATCTGCGCGGCTTCTATACCGATGGCGAGGCCGAATTCGATAACCCGCCTGCCGATACACTGCCCGTGACCGACAGCCGCCAGTTCGTCGGCTATGCCGGGCTGAACGTGGCGCTGTTCAACGGTCGTTTCCGCAACCGCATCGCCTATACCCGCACCGACATCAAGCGCGTGACCACCGATCCGACACCCGGATCGTTCAACCCCGCGCGCGCCAAGGGCACGCTCGACCGGTTCGAATATCAGGGCGTGGCCGACGTGGCCGATGCGCTGACGCTGGTGTTCGGCGTCGAGCACGAGCAGAGCGAGGCGAGCACCTTCTTCCCCTCGTTCAACACTGCGCCCGATGTCAGTGACGTGCACATGACCAGCTATTACGGCCAGGCCATCGTGCGACCGCTCAAGGGGCTGACCGTCACCGGCGGGGTGCGCGTCGACGACCAGCAGGTGTTCGGCAGCAAGACCAGCCTGGGCGGCAATATCGCCTATACGCCCAATGACGGCGATACCGTGATCCGCGCGACCTATGCCGAGGGTTTCCGCGCCCCGGCGCTCAGCGAGCAACTCGCCGCATTCGGCAATCCCGATCTGCGCCCCGAAACAGCGCGCAGCTATGATGCGGGGATCGAACAGTCGCTGATCGACGGCAAGCTCCGCGCGCAGGCGACCTGGTTCCGCCGCAATACCGAGGACCTTATCGTCTTTTCTTCGGCGACGTTCAGCCTCGAGAATATTGCGGCGGCGCGGGCGCAAGGCGTGGAGCTTGGCCTGTGGATGCAGCCGGTGCCCAATTTCACCGTGCAGGCACAGTACAGCCTGGTCGATACCGAGAACCGCTCGCGCGAAGCGGACTTTTCGGGCCGGGTCAATTTCGGAAACCGGCTCGCGCGGCGCGCCAAGGACAGCGCCTCGGTGCTTGTCGACTGGAAATCCCCCTGGGGGCCGGCGCTGGGCGCGACCTTCCTGATGGTCGGCGACACGTTCGACGATGTCGCCAACACCGTGCGGCTCGACAGCTATGTCCGCGTCGATCTGCGCGCTAGCTGGAGCATCTCGGACAATCTGGAAGTCTATGGCCGGGTCGAAAACCTGTTTGACGAGGCGTACCAGACCGCGTTCAATTATGGCGTGCCCGGACGTGCGGGCTATGCGGGGGTCAGGTTGAAGATGTGATGTCAAGGGTTCTCCCCCCTTTCTCCGTTTGTCCCGAGCGAAGTCGAGGGACGTGCGCGCATCGGTTGTGCAAGGTCCCTCGACACGCTCGGGACAAACGGTTGGGGGTGGGCGCTTTGTTGCTCGCCATGTGCAGCATCCTCACCGCCTGCTCGCTGGGCAAGGCCGCGACACCCGCACCACTCGAACCTCCGGTTCGGGCGATGCGGGTCGTGAGCCTCGATTATTGCGCGGATCAATATGTGCTGAAACTTCTCGGACGGGAGCGCATTCTCGCGCTCTCGCCCGATGCCACGCGCGATTTCTCGTATATGCGCGAGACGGCAAAAGGCATGCCCAAGGTTGCCCCGCGCGCCGAGGACGTGCTGGTGCTCAAGCCCGATCTGGTCGTGCGCAGCTATGGTGGCGGTGCGGACGCGGGTGCGTTCTTCGCGCGCGCCGGGGTGCCGGTGTTGCAGCTGGGCTATGCCGAGGATTTGGCGGGCGTGCGGCGCGTGCTGATCGAGACCGCCGGACAGCTGGGCGAGCGGGCGCGGGGCGAGCGGATCGCCCGCGAGATGGATGCGCGGGTGGCTGCACTTAGACACCCATATCCGTTTGTCCCGAGCGAAGTCGAGGGACGTGATCGCCCAGGGTTGCGCGCAGGTCCCTCGACTTCGCTCGGGAACGCGGAGAGGATGAATAAAAAAGGCGGCCCAACCCTGCTCTATGCCACCCCCGGCGGGGTCACCACCGGACCCGGATCGCTGATCCATGAACTCATCGAACTCGCCGGATACCGCAATTTCCAGACCGAGCCCGGCTGGCAACCGCTGCCGCTCGAGCGGCTGGCCTATGAAAAGCCTGATCGCGTCGCGGTCGCCTGGTTCGGACGGCGCGACTACAATCCCGATCAGTGGAGTGCGGCACGGCATCCGTTGATGCGCACGGCGAGCGAACATCCAATCATCGGGCTTGAAGGCGCATGGACCGCGTGCGGCGGCTGGTTCGTGCTCGACGCCGCCGAGGCGATGGCGCGGGCCAGAGGCGCACAGCTATGACCCGCACACGCTGGCTGATCCCAGGACTGGTCGTCGGGATCGTGATCGCGCTGGTCGCGGCCTGTCTGCTTGGATCTGTCCCGCTGCCGCCCGCGCGCATGGCGGCGGCTTTGCTGGGCATGGGCGAGCCGGGCGACATGCTCGTCGTGTGGCAGGTACGGCTGCCGCGGGCGCTCGCGGCGCTGGTCGCAGGCGGCGCATTGGGGCTGAGCGGCGCGGCGCTGCAAGGCCTGCTCCGCAATCCGCTGGCAGAGCCCGGCGTGCTCGGCGTTTCCGCGATGGCGGCGCTGTTTGCGACCGTGGCGCTGTTTTACGGGCTTGCAGCCCTCATGCCGTTCGCGCTGCCGCTGGCGGCGATTGCCGGCGCGCTGGCGGCGACCGCGATCATCGCCTGGGCGGCGCCGCGTACCCGGTCGGTGGTGACGCTGATTCTGGTCGGGGTCGGCATTTCCAGCTTCTCGGGGGCGATCATGTCGCTGCTGATGAACCTTGCTCCCAACCCGTTCACGCTGGCCGATATGGTCACCTGGATGATGGGGTCGGTCGCCAATCGCAGCCTCGATGATCTCGCGCTCAGCGCCCCGTTCATTGCTGCCGGGGCAGCGCTGCTGATAGCGGCGCGGCGCGGGCTGACAGCACTGGCGCTGGGTGAGGAAGCGGCGGCCGGCGTCGGGCTTGATGTCGCGCGCCAGCGGATGCTGGTCGTGCTCGGCGCAGGGCTGGCGACCGGCGGCGCAGTGGCGCTGGCGGGCGCGATCGGCTTTGTCGGCATTGTCGCGCCGCATCTGGTGCGCCCCTGGGTCGGGCACGATCCCGCGCGCGTGCTGGTGCCGAGCGCGCTGCTCTCCGGGCTGATCCTGATCCTCGCGGATATCACGGTGCGGATTATCCCCGGCGATACCGAGCTCAAACTCGGCGTGGTCGCCGCCTTGATCGGCGCGCCGGTGTTCGTGATGATCGCGATCCGGCGGGGAGCGGTACGATGAGCGAGGCGGGTCTGAACGTCACCGAGGCGAGCCTTTCGATCAGAGGAGCGAGCTTGCTCAATCAGGCTTCGCTGGCGCTGAATCCCGGCGAACTCGTGATTCTGCTCGGCCCCAATGGCGCGGGCAAGACCAGCCTGTTGCGCGTCGCGCTGGGCCTGGCGCGCGCCGATAGCGGCATGGCCACGCTGGCGGGACGAGACCCTGGCGTTCTGACCCCGACCGAGCGTGCGCGCGCTGTGACCTATCTCCCGCAGATGCGCGATCTCGCCTGGCCGATCCGGGTGCGCGATGTGGTCGCGCTTGGCCGCTTCGCTTATGGTGCGGCGCCTGCCAGGCTGGCCGAGGCGGACACCATTGCAGTCGCGCATGCGCTCGCGGCCTGCGATCTTCTGGCGCTGGCGAACCGCGCCACCGATACGCTGTCCGGCGGCGAACTGGCGCGGGTGCATATCGCCCGCGCGCTCGCCTCGCAGGCCCCGCTGATGGTCGCCGACGAGCCCGTCGCCTCGCTCGATCCGCGCCATCAGCATCAGGTGATGCGGCTGATCCGCAGCTTTGTCGATCGCGGCGGCGGTGCGCTGGTCGTGCTGCACGATCTCGATCTGGCCGCGCTGTTTGCCGATCGGCTGGTCTGGATGAGCGAAGGCCGCACGCTCGCCAGCGGTAGCGTCGCCGAGACGATGACCCCGCACTGGATCGAGGCGATTTATGGCATCCACGCCACTGTCACCCAGAGCGATGGCGCGATCCGGGTGCTGGTGGGCCGATAAGCGGCGTCAGTCGAGCCCCAGCTTGCGCAGCGCGCGATAGCCGTAGGATTTCACCAGATTGTTGACCGGATAGCGGCGCGGCGGCGAGGGGCGGAAGCCATATTTGCGCAGCACGCTGTTCATCGCATGCGCGTCGGTTTCGGCATAGCTCCACTCCGAACGCCAAGTGATCGACAGCGAGATCGAGGGCTTGTCGCCATTGCGCACATAATGCGGTGCCATCACCGGCACGAAGATCGCCTGGCCGGGTTCTAGCCGATAGTCGGTGCCGTGCGGCGCAAAGCCATCGTCCCAGGGCAGGTTGCGCGGGCCGCCGCCCGAATGATAGGCCTCATGCGCTTCCGGCGCGGCAAAGCGCGGGTCGCCTGCCGGGAACACCGTCATCGTCTTGGTGCCGCGCAGCTGCAGCAGGATGTTGTGCTCGGGATCGAAATGATAGGGCGTCATCGATCCGGGCGAAGAGACGAAGATGAAGCCTTCGGGCCGCAGCATGGCTCCGGTGGTCTTGTCGGTGACGTCGCGCAGCTCGGCGAGCAGGCTCATCAGAAGGTCGCGATAGGCGGGCACCTGCTCGATATTCTTGAGCACGCACCAGCTGTTGGCGCTGTCGATGCCGCGGATCGTCTCGCCGATGCTGAGGCCGGTCTTGGGCACGTCTTCGGGGCGGATGCCGATGGGCAGGTCGCCGCGATTATACTCGAGCGATTTCTCCGGCAACGCCTCGCCCAGTTGCGCGAGCGATTCCAGCTCCATCAGCGGATGCTGCAACAGCCCGTGGTTAAGGATATGCGCGGTTTCCGGATAGCACAGCGCGAAGCGTGCCTTGGCATCGTCGGTGAATACGCTCCCGGTGGTGGTCCGGGAAAAACCGGCGGGGTGCGGCTGGTCAGTCATCGTCATTCTCCATCGGAGAGGAAGGGGCAGGCGCCGGGGCGCTGGCCGCGCGGCGGCGGTCCATGAAGCGTTCGCCCTGGCGGAAGGCGGCAAACAGAGCAGGGCGGCCAAAGCCCCTGAGGCCGACCGAAACACGCGCGACATGCCGACGTTCGGCCCAGAGACTGTCGATCATCGGATGGCCTTCGGCGGCGCAGCTGTCCATCCAGGCGAGATCATGGTCGCGCAATATGTCGAGATTGTCGATCTGCAACAGCACGCCGGGCGAATAGCGCGCAAAATCCTCATCGAACGCGGTCTTGAACGAGAAGCCGCCCGGCGGGCTGAGGAAATTGACCAGCATCGCCAGCGGCTTGCCGTCGAGCCGCATTGCGATCAGGTGCAGCTTGCCCGCTTCATGCGCGCGGTGCGTCGCATCGAGGAACAGCGCACGCGTTTCGGGATGGTCGGCGAGCGCCGAGCCGTTGCGACCCTTCCAGCCCGCCTGTTCGAGCGCGAGAAACTCGGCCAGCCAGGCATCGAGCCCGGCATCGCCTGTACCCTGAACGGTCTCGACCGTACCGAGTTCGGCGAGCCGGTTGCGCAGACGTGCGATTTCCTTGCGCTTCTTCTTGCGCACCACCGCCTCGTAATAGGCCTGCCCTGCCATGGTGGTGGCGAGCATCGCGCGTTCTTCGGCGAGCACAATGTCGCATGCGCGGCGCTGATCGCGACAGAGCTGTTCGAGCGCCGCGAAGACCGGGCCGTCGGTGGCAATGCCGTGCAGATGGAGGAACAGCCCGGCGTCCATCCGACCGTCGAGATCCGAAAGCAGCGCCTGCCAGAAGCCGCGTTCGTGCCCCGGCTTCACCAGCGGCGTGCCGAGAAAGCAATTGGGATGCCGCCAGTTCTGGCCGTGCGGCACCGGCCATCGTCCGTAATAAGGTTCGCGCGCGATCGGCATCAGTCCGACGAGCTGGCCGTTATCGGTCAGCGCAGCGATCCGCGCGCGCTTGAGCGCATCGCAATGCTGGATCGCGGGAACAAGATAGTCCGGGGCATGAAAAAAATTGGGTTCGCTCGCGTGATCGGCGAGGCGGTGCCAGGCGGACAGGAACGCAGGATCGAGCCTCACAGGATCGAGCAGGGCGACTCGCAAGGCCGGAGCCGCCTGTGCGGCGCCGGGCGATCCAGCCATGACAAGGCCTTGATCCATGCCGTATTCGCGTTCCTGCATCAGCCTGCGACGATCGCGGCCCCCCGCAGATGCTATAGGCAGCGAATGCAAAACAACAGCTTAAGTGAAATGGTTAACCCGTTAAGCGCGCCGCTTCATCGGGGCGGCAGCCCAAGAAAAAGCCCCGCCAGGCGCGAAGCCAGCGGGGCCAGTTGTCGTTCAGATCGAAAGGCTATCGCATAGGTTAGCCCGCTGCAAGCGCCGCGAGCAACAAAAGTGCGACGATGTTGGTGATCTTGATCATCGGATTGACCGCCGGGCCCGCCGTATCCTTGTACGGATCGCCCACGGTATCGCCGGTCACCGCCGCCTTGTGCGCGTCCGATCCCTTGCCGCCATGGTGGCCGTCCTCGATATATTTCTTGGCATTGTCCCAGGCGCCGCCGCCGCTGGTCATCGACAGCGCGACGAACAGGCCGGAGACGATCACGCCGAGCAGCAGCGCGCCCAGCGCGGCAAAGCCGTTGGCCTGGCCCGCCACGGCAGTGATGACGAAATAGACCACGATCGGCGCCAGCACCGGCAGCAGCGAGGGGATGATCATCTCCTTGATCGCGGCCTTGGTGACGAGGTCGACAGTGCGGGCGTAGTTCGGCTTGGACGTACCCGCCATGATGCCGGGATTGGTGCGGAACTGCTCGCGCACTTCCTCGACCACCGATCCTGCCGCGCGGCCCACTGCGGTCATGCCCATCGCGCCAAACAGATAGGGCAGCAGCGCGCCGAGCAGCAGCCCGACGATGACGTACGGGTTGGACAGCGAGAAATCGACCGGTACGTCAGGGAAGAATTCCTTGAGGTCGGTCGTGTACGCGCCGAACAATACCAATGCGGCCAGGCCTGCCGAACCGATGGCATAACCCTTGGTCACCGCCTTGGTGGTGTTGCCCACCGCATCGAGCGCATCGGTCTTCTCGCGCACGCTGTCGTCCAGCCCTGCCATCTCGGCGATGCCACCGGCATTGTCGGTTACCGGGCCATAGGCATCGAGCGCCACGACCATGCCCGCCAGTGCGAGCATCGCGGTTGCGGCAAAGGCGATGCCGACGATCCCTGCCAGCTGATAGGCGATGATGACCGCGACGACGATCAGCAGCGTCGGCAGCGCGGTCGCCTCGAGGCTGATCGCCAGTCCCTGGATGACATTGGTGCCGTGCCCGGTTTCCGATGCCTTGGCGATCGACTGGACCGGGCGATAGTTGGTGCCGGTATAATATTCGGTAATCCAGATGATGAGCCCGGTCACGGCCAACCCGACCAGCATGGTGAGGTACAGGTCCATGCCGGTAAAGGTTTCCGGTCCCGCCGCATCGGCGGTCTTCATCGCATAGGCGGTGTTCATGCCGACCACGGCGTCGGTGACGAAATAGAGCAGGATCGCCGAAAGGATCGCCGTCACCGCAAAGCCCTTGTACATCGCGCCCATGATCGATCCGCCCGATCCCAGCCGGACGAAATAGGTGCCGATGATCGAGGTGATGACGCAGAGGCCACACAGGCCGAGCGGCAGGCCGACCAGCGGCAGCAGCGCGGCATCGTCGCCCGCCACCAGCAGCGCGATGGCGACCATGGTGACGCCGATGGTGACGACATAGGTTTCGAACAGGTCGGCGGCCATGCCGGCGCAATCGCCGACGTTGTCGCCCACGTTGTCCGCGATTACCGCAGGGTTGCGCGGATCGTCCTCGGGAATGCCTGCCTCGACCTTGCCGACCAGGTCCGCGCCGACATCCGCCGCCTTGGTGAATATGCCGCCGCCCAGACGCGCGAAGATCGAGATCAGCGACGCGCCGAAGGCGAGGGCAACGAGGCCGTTGACGATGTTGCGGTCCTCGGGATCGCTCAGGCCATGGCCCGCTATGGCATAGAGATAATAGAAATAGCCTGCGGTCGCGAGCAGGCCGAGGCCCGCCACCAGCATTCCGGTGATCGCACCCGCGCGAAAGGCGAGGGTGAGGCCCGCCTGAAGCGAGGTGCTCGCCGCCTGTGCGGTGCGCATGTTGGCGCGCACCGAGATGTTCATGCCGATATAGCCCGCCACGCCCGAAAGCACCGCGCCAAGCACGAAGCCGATGGCGGAGACGGGGTTGCCGAACTTGTCGAGAAGCGCCCAGACCAGCACCAGCATCACGATGCCGACAATGGCGATGGTACGATATTGACGTCCGAGATAGGCCTGCGCGCCCTCCTGGATCGCCGCGCCAATCTCCTGCATCCTCGCGTTGCCGGGCGATTGGCTCAAAACCTGTCTGCTGGTGAAAATGCCATAAAGGACTGCGACCACCCCGCAAAGGATGGCAATCAAGACCACGTTCATGCGTCGCTCTCCCAAAAAGCGATGGCCTCTCGGCCGAACAGGCGATCACCGCGCCCTTGATGAACGTCAGCGTCCCCCGCGCATAGGTATAAGCGGGTGTTGCAATCGTGCAACTTAATAAAGTTAGGAGGTGGCTGGCCTCTCAGCCGTGCAGCCAGCCCAGTTTTTCGGGGTTTTCGACCGGCATGCCGTTCCAGGTCAGGGTGAGCCCTTCGCCCTCGGCAAAGCCGCCGATGCGCGTGGCGGGAACCGACAGATGCGCTTCGGCGTCGGCGGCGAACAGCAGTTGATAGTCGTCGCCGCCGGAGGCAGCGGCGAGCGCGGCGGCCTGGTCGCTGCCGATCGTGGCGACGAAATCGGGCGAGAGCGGGACCTGCGCCAGGTCGATTCGCACGGCCAGGCCCGAGGCCCGCGCCATGCGCGCGGCATCGATCAGCAGCCCGTCGGACACGTCCATCATCGCACGCGCGACCTGGGCGAGCAGGGGGCCATCAGCAAGCCGTGCCTGCGGCCTGCGATAGGCGGTGACGAGCGATGCCGGTTCGGTCTTGCCCGCCTGGAGCAGGCTCAACCCAGCCCAGCCATCGCCGATGGTGCCGGTCACGAACAGCCCGTCGCTGACCAGCGCCCCCGCGCGCGACGGCGGGACGGGGACCGAGGGCAGGCCGATCGCGGTCAGCGACAGCACGCGCGCCTGGCTCGCAGGCACGCTGACGGTATCGCCACCGATCAGCGCCAGGCCATGATGGTCGAGCGCGGCCTTGAGACCCTCGGCAAACGCCGCGTCCCACCCCGCATCGCGCGACAGGCTGTGCCCGGTGAGGCAGGCGAGCGGGGTCGCCCCCTTGGCGGCAAGGTCCGAGGCGTTCACCGCGACCAGCTTCCACGCGATATCCGCCGGCGGATCGTCGGGCAGGAAATGCACGCCCTCGACCAGCATGTCCTTGGTCAGCACCATCGCCTGCTTGCCGATGGTGAGCACCGCCGCATCGTCATCGAGCCCGCGCGCGGCCGGATCGGTGGCGATGGTGCGGAGCAGGTCGATAAAACCGGGTTCGGTGGTCATGCGGACTTGGCCCTTGTACCTTACGTTCGGGGCAAACAGACGGGTGGTGCGGCTCGGCTCGAGCTTATCCCGTTTGTCCCGAGCGAAGTCGAGGGACGTTTGCGCGACCTGGCGTCAATTAACGCCGCACATCCTTGGCAATCCCGTCGAGCAGGCCATTGGCGAAGCGCGTGTCCTTGGCGTCGAAGAACGCGTGCGCGACGTCGAGATATTCGTTGATGACGCTGCCGACCGGCACGTCGGGCCGCGCGAGCAGCTCGTACGTCCCGGCGCGCAGGATCTGGTGCAGCGTGCGGTCGATGCGACCCAGCGACCAGCCCTCGGCCAGCTTGCCCTCGATCAGGCCGTCGATCTCTTCCAGCCGCGCCGCCGTACCCTTCACGATATCGTCGAAGAACGCGACATCGGCCTCGGCGTACTGCTCGTCCTCGATTTCCGCGCCAAGCCGGTGCTGGTGGAATTCGTGGAGCAGCTGCGCGACCGGGGTCTTTTCCATCGTGTGCTGGTAGAGCGCCTGGACGGCGGCAAGCCGTGCGGCGGAGCGGGAGCGGGATTTCTCGTTCATATCGTTTCCATCAGGTCAGCCGGCGCCGGACGCTCTCGGCATGGGCGGGCAGGCCCTCCATCTCGGCGAGCGCGACCGCAGCGGGACCGATCGCGGCAAGGCTGGCGGGGTCGAGCTGGATGAAGCTGGTACGCTTCATGAAGTCGAGGACCGAAAGCCCGGAGGAAAAGCGCGCGCGCCGTCCGGTGGGCAGCACATGGTTGGGTCCGGCGACATAATCGCCCACCGCCTCGGGCGTGTGCCGACCGAGGAACACGGACCCTGCGTGCCGCACCTTGGCGAACAGCGCTTGCGGATCGTCGACCGCGAGCTCGAGATGCTCGGCGGCGAGCCGGTTGACCAGCGGCATCGCGTCTTCGAGGCTGTCGACCACGATGATCGCGCCATTGTCTTCCCACGCCTTGGTCGCGACCTTGCGCGTCGAGAGCGCGGCGAGCTGCACGCCGACGGTGTCCGCGACAATATCGGCAAAGCCCGCGTCATCGGTGAACAGGATCGACTGGCTGGTCGGGTCATGCTCCGACTGGCTGAGCAGATCGGCGGCGATCCATTCGGGATCGTTCTTGCCATCGGCGACGACCACGATTTCGGACGGCCCCGCGACCATGTCGATGCCGACCACGCCATAGAGCTGGCGCTTGGCTTCGGCGACCCAGGCATTGCCGGGGCCGGTGATGACATCGACCGCGCGGATTTTCTGCGTGCCATAAGCGAGCGCGGCGACCGCATGCGCGCCGCCGATGCGCCAGATCTCGTCCACCCCGGCGAGATGCGCGGCGGCGAGCACCAGCGGATTGACCTGGCCCTTGGGCGTCGGCGTCACCACGACCAGCCGCTCGACCCCGGCGACCTTGGCGGGAATGGCGTTCATCAGCAGCGAGGAGGGATAGGCCGCACGACCGCCGGGCACGTACAGCCCCGCCGCATCGACCGCGCTCCACCGCGCGCCGAGGCGCACGCCCGCTGCGTCGGTATAATCGCGATCCTCGGGCAGCTGCGCCTCGTGATAGGCGCGGATGCGGTTCGCGGCGAGATCGAGCGCGGCGCGAAGGTCGTCCGACAGCGCGGCATAGGCCTCGGCGCACGCGTCCTTGCCGATGCTCCAGCCATTGCCGTCGAGGCTATGGTCGTCGAAGCGCGCGGTATAGTCGGCCAGCGCCGCGTCGCCGCGCGCCTTCACATCGGCGATGATCGCGGCGACGTCGCGGTTGACCTCGATATCGCTCTCGCGCCGACCGCGCACCAGCCTGTCGAACGTCTGGGCGAAATCCTTGTCGCGTGTGGAAAGACGAAGCGTCATGCGGCCTGCCTGCGTTCTGCGGCCAGATCGCGGAAGGCGGACATCAGCGGACCCAATCGGGCATGGTCCTTTTTCAGCGCGGCGCGGTTGACGATGAGCCGGGCCGAGACCTGGGTGATGACTTCGGTTTCCACGAGGCCATTGTCCTTCAATGTGCGTCCCGACTCCACCAGATCGACGATCCGCCGCGACAGGCCGAGCGAGGGCGCGAGTTCCATCGCGCCATTCAGCTTGACGCATTCCGCCTGCACGCCCTGCCGCTCGAAATAGCGGCGAGTGATATTGGGATATTTGGTTGCGACGCGGATATGCGAGGGGCGCGGCTGGTTGCTCGCGGCTTCCTCTGCAGGCTCTGCGACCGACAGGCGGCAATGGCCGAAATTGAGATCGACCGGCGCATACAGGTCCGAATAATCGAACTCGTCGATCACGTCCGATCCGACAATGCCGATCTGCGCCGCGCCATGCGCGACGAAGGTCGCGACATCGAAGGCGCGCACGCGGATGATGTCCATGTCCGCGCGGTTGGTGCCGAAACGCAGCGACCGGTTCTTCGGATCGTGAAATTCTGCCGAGGGCATGATACCCACCCGTTCGAGCACGGGCAGGGCATCGTCGAGGATGCGCCCCTTGGGCACGGCAAAGATCAGCGTATCGGCCATGGCCGCGGCATGTAGGGCCAAGCAGGGCAAAGGGCAATATGAACCGGACAGAGGAAATCATCAGCGGCATCGCCTTTCAGGCCGAACATGTCGAACAGAACGGCGCGCCCGCCACCGCCCGGCTGTGCCGCGCGCAGATTGCGCTGATGCAGGGAGACAGCGCCTGCGGTCGCCGGATCGCTGCCTGGCCGGGCCATGTGCTGACCGATGCGATGCCGCTCAGGTTCACCGGCGGGCTGCACCATCTGTTCCGCAAGGGGGAGGTGCCCGAACTGGGGCCGGTCTATGCGGGAGAAGTGACCGAACAGTGCGCTGTGGATGCGATCGTCGCGGCGGTCGTGGATCGCCACGATGCCGAATTGCTCCCTTGGTTCGATGGCCCGCCGCAGACCAACGAGGCGGGGCGCTCGGCAAGCTTTGTCGCGGCGCTGCACTGGCTGGCGAGCCGCACCACGGACCGGTTCGAGTTGAACGAGATCGGGTCAAGCGCGGGGATGAACCTGCTGATCGACCGTTATGGTTACGATCTGGGCGGCGTTCGCTCCGGCCCGGCGGATGCGCCCTGCGTGATCGCGCCCGAATGGCAGGGCCCGCCGCCGCCCGATACGCCTTTCCGCATCGAGGCGGTGCGCGGCTGCGACCTCAACCCCATCGACGTGCGCGTGCGCGCCGCTGCCGACCGGCTGATGGCCTATATCTGGCCCGAGGCCGAAGCCCGCTTCGCGCGGATGGAGGCAGGGATCGCGATGATCCGTGAGCGCGGCGTCGATCTCGTCCAGGCCGATGCCGCCGACTGGATCGCCGCGCGTCTCGCCGAGCCGCAAGAAGCGGGCGTCACCCGCGTGCTGATGCACTCGATCGTCTGGCAATATATCCCGGAGGGTCGCCAGGCGATGATCGAAGCCGCGATGGCCGAGGCGGGAGCGAAAGCGACGTCCGAGCGCCCGCTGGCATGGGTTTCGCTGGAAACCAACCGTGCGACCTTTCGGCACGAACTGAAGGTGCGGTTCTGGCCGGGGGGCGGGGAGGCGCAGTTGCTCGGCGAAGCGCAGGCGCATGGGGTCTGGGTGCGGTGGTTGGGGTGAGGGGGCGGAGGGGTTGTGCGGAAATTGGGGTCGAATTCATATCTAGCCTGTGATCAGACTTGAGAGGCGAGCCGCTACTCATCAAAGCCGAGTGAAGCAGTGGTGATGACCTACATGTTCAAAGCTCTTTGCCGAGAAATAATGCTTCGTTGAGTTGCTGACCGGACGGTAAGTTGCTGTCCGTAATAATTTTCAACAGGGAATTGCGTAGCAGAACGAAGGTTCGAAGCAGGTGCTCGACGTCGGAGTTCCGCGAAGTATGTGCGGCAACGGAGCGGGCGTCGTATAGCTCTCTCACCTCATTGAACATTGCTAGCCGATCTGGGCCAGGCGCTGCGAGAAATGTCGCCAAGTTTGAAGCGATCCTGAAGCGAATTTCACTGCGACTTCCCTGCGCGAAAAGTTCTTCCAGCGCGCCCCAAGCCAGAAGCAAAGCGGATGAAGTGCGTCCATTGACAGTACAGGCATCGAGAGCTTCCAAGGCACCTGCAAGTCTGCGGTCCTTGTTCATCAATTCGGCCGTTCTAGGCCAAACTGATTTAACCCAGCCTAACTCGTCCTCACGGATCTCCGCGAGCTCAGAGGTTCCGACAGAAACAATGCGCCCCTCGACTTCGACGGGCCGCAGCAGCGGCTCACGCCCGTGTATCGCAGCCACACTGAAAGCCTGGTCAGAGAAAACGGGCATTATGAGGTACGCGTAGCGCGCAAGCCTCAAGAGTGAGGCTATCAGCCGCGCAATTTGCTCGGCGTCAAAACCAGCCGGAAATTTTTGTCGGAGAGGGACCGATATCTCGACTTCGATGTCCCAGGCGAACCCCCCTTTGGCTAAGCGCAAGGGTCCGGGGTGGGCTTGCCCGGGAGCGGCGCGCTGAAAAGCCATCATCGGTGCCGCGAAAAGGTGCGCATATGCTGACCTTAACATCACACCATGCCCCAGATCGAATGGCTGTCCATTGTATCGGACCTGTGAAAGGCCCGCAAAGATGTGAGTGTCAGGTACGGGTTCAATCATTCAGAATAGTCTAAACCAAACTCACAAACTCACAAATCGCTGAATAACACAGGATGGTATGTTTATCATCAAATGGACCGCATGCGCAAAAAACTGGATAGCTCCTAATTGCAAACCACGTGGACGTCGCTTGCCAACGGTGAGCGTTGCACTGTTCAAAAAACGACCAACCTCCGCTCAGCCTGAGCTTGTCGAAGGCCCCGCGCCCAAGCGTCCGGCATCAACCGTTCTCCGGCGAAAGCCGGAGTCCAGGGCGGTCTGGTGCCATCTCGCTTCTGGATTCCGGCTTTCGCCGGAAAGCGGCGGAGGGGGGGCAACCGGTTGCGCGGGGCCTTCGACAGGCTCAGGCTGAGCGGGGTTGGGTTATTGGGTGTGGGCCTGTAACCCCGGTGCCTGCTGGGGCCAAAGGCTGGGTTGGATGGCCCGGGCGAGTCCGGTTGCGTCGTCTGCCGGAGCCTTGCCATGCACCCCCATCTATTGCGTCGCCACCCACCAGATCGTGCCGGCCGGATCGCGGAAGCCGCCGCGCAGGTCGTCGTCATCGGCTTTGCGCTCGGGTTCGCGCACCACCTCGGCGCCGGCGGCCAGCGCGCGGTCGTAGACAGCTTGCGCGTCGGGCACGTACAAGTGCAGGTGCACCTCGCCCGAGCGATATTCGGTCGCGCCGCCGCCGACCATGACGATGCTGTCGTCGATCCGCAATTCGGCGTGCATCAGCGATCCGTCGGGTCTGTCGAAGCGCCGCTCGACGCTCGCGCCGAACACCGTGGCGAGAAAGGCGATCAGCGCGTCCGGATCGGCACAGATCAGATAGGGGCTGAGGCTGGGATAGGTGGCGGGCTTCCAGTCGGGCATGGCGTGGCTCCCTTGCGCTGGGGCCAGTTTACACGTCCACCGCCCCGCGCGCCATAGACAGGCGCGGCTGTCACCATAAAGACGCCGATGCGCGCTAGTCGGCAATCTCAGGAATGCGATGAACTTTCATCGCGCTGCCATGAGGATGTCGTAGACCGATGAACAGCCTGCCACCCGCAGCGCAGTTTTCGCCCGATGCCCTGGCGCTGCGCGATCCCGATGCGGCGCTGTTCGTGGATCGCTTGCAGGCGCTGGGCAGCCGCGCGCTCATCGCCAATATCGAGGCCGAGGCGTTTGTCGAACAGGCGGACGGTCACACGCTGCCGGTGCTCGTCACCGATGGCGCGATCGGCACCAGCTATGTCGCCGCCCCGCACAGCGCCTATGCGCTCTATCCGCGCGCCGAGCTCGACCTGGTCGATATGGGCTCGATGCGCGGGCCTGCCACCCTCGCCATTGCGGCGGCAGACGGTATGCTGCGCGCGCTCGCCATCAACCGCGCCGTGCAGATCGACAACTGGTTGCTTTCTACCTGCCTGCACGGAGACTGGAACGGCGAGGGACTGACCGATCTGCGGCAGCGACTGGCGACGCGTTATCCCGGCCATTATCTGCTGATCCGCTCGGTCGATGAATGGTCGTGCCCCGAGCTGACCGCAGCGCTGCGCGCCGATGGCTGGCTGCTGCTGCCCTGCCGCCAGATCTGGGTGACCGATGACCTGCAGCGCGACTGGGCGGTGCGCAAGAGCGTGAAGAATGACGGGCGCAAGCTGGCGCAATCGGGTCTGGCGATCGAGGATGTCACCGTGCTGGGCAACGCCGATGCTGCGCGGGTCGCAGAGCTTTACGCGATGCTCTACATCGCCAAATACTCCGCGCTAAACCCGCAATATGGCCCGCGCTGGATGCAGCTGGCGGTCGAATGCGGGCTGTTCCATCTGCGGGTCGCGCGGGATGCCAGCGGGCAGATCATGGCGGCGGTGGGGATTGTTGCACGCGGCGGCATCGCGACCAATCCGATGATGGGATATGATATGGGGCGTCCGCAGTCGGACGGCCTGTATCGCATCGCATCCTGGCTGGTCGGCGATTTCGCGCTGCGCCATGGCCTGAGGCTGCACGGATCGGCCGGCGCAGGGCATTTCAAGCAGCAGCGCGGCGCGCGCAGCGAGATCGATTACATGGCGATCCATGCAGCGCACCTGCCTGCTACCCGCCGCTGGCCGCTCAAGGGCATCGCCGCCGCGCTCGAAACGCTGGCGGTGCCGCAGCTCAAGCGGCGGATGCTCTAGTCGGCGAGGAAGTCTTCCATCGCCGCGATCAGCGTTTCGGGCGATTCCCAGGGCACGAAATGGCCGCCGGGCGCTTTTATCAGCTTGAGATCGGGCACCAGCGTTTCGATGCCGTCGAGCAGCGAGGGGCGCAGGGCGTAATCGTCCATCGCCCAGTAGAGCAATGTCGGCTGCGTCACCGGCGGGAAGGGGCGCGAGAGATAGGCGGGGCGCTCGACCTCTCCATTCACCGGGGGCACGATCAGCGGGCTGGCGCGATACCAGTTGACCATCGCGGTAAAGGCGCCCGGGGTCTGCCATTGTGCAAGGTAGATCGCGCGCTCCTCGGGCGTGATGTGCACCGCGGCGCTCGGCTCGGCAAAGCGCGAATCGAAATAGGCGTCCCAGCCCATGGCGCGCACCTTGGTCTCGAAATCGGGCTGCCGCATCTCGGTGATATACTGCGCGGACATGCGCTGGTCGGGATCGTCGAACAGCGCCTTCTGATAGGTGAACGGGTGCGCGGCATTGGCCATGATCAGCCGCGTGATGCGATCCGGGTGGTTGAGCGCTGCCATCCAGGCGATCGCGCCGCCCCAGTCGTGGCCTACCAGCGTGAACGTATCGATGCTCAGATGATCGGCCAGCGCCATCAGATCGGCTACCATGTGCTTGGGCTGGTAGTTCTCGACCCCTTCGGGCTTGGAAGAGTTGCAGAAGCCGCGCTGGTCGGGCGCGATGAGCCGGTAGCGGTCCTGGAAGTGCCGCATGACATAGCGCCAGGTGCGGTGCGATTCGGGAAAGCCGTGGAGCAGGATCAGCGGCGGGGCGTCCTCGGGCCCAGTGATGGCGACATCGAGCTCGACCCCGGTCGGCAGCGCGATGCGGGTGAGGGGCAAGTCGGTCATGCGGCGGCTCTCCGTTTTTTGTCTGCGCGCCAACCTTAAGCAATCGCTTAAATCTCGTCACCCCCGCACAGGCGGGGGTCCCGCTTGTTCCTGACCCGGCAGCAGGAAAGCGGGATTCCCGCGTTCACGGGAATGACGGGAAATTCAAGGAAATGGCGGCTAGGTCCGACCCCTGGTCAGCGGCACTTCGGGAATGGGGATGAATTCCTGTTCGTCGCCAGGCACCTTGGGGAAGGCGCCTCGGTTCCAGCGCTCTGCCGCATCGCGGATGCGCTCGTTCGATGAGCCGACGAAATTCCACCAGATATGCCGTTCCGAGGCGAAATCCGCGCCGCCCAGCAGCATCGCGCGTCCGCCGCCGATGCTCTCCAGCTTGGGCTTCGCTCCCGGCGCGATCAGGTAGAGCAGATAGGGTTCGAGCGGTAGGCCATCGATTGCGGCGTCCCCCTGAACCAGCATCACCGCACGCTCGTCCGCCTCGCTGTCGATCGGGATGGCGCCGCCCGGTTGCAGCACGATGTCCGCATAAATGGTCGGGCTGTGGCAGGTGGTTTGTGCGGTCGCGCCCCAGAGCGAGCCCATAATGACACGCGCGCTGGCCTTGCCGTCGTCGATCATCGGCAGCGCGTCGCAGCCGATATTTTCGAACGCCGGCTCTGCATCTTCCAGCGCATCGGGCAGCGCCAGCCAGGTCTGCATGCCGAACAGCTTCGCACCCGTCGCCATTTCGCTCGCCGGGCTACGCTCCGAATGGACGATGCCGCGCCCGGCGGTCATCAGGTTCACCTCGCCGGGATGGATGGTCTGGAAGGTGCCAAGCGAATCGCGATGGTCGATGCCGCCGGTGAACAGATAGGTGACCGTGGCCAGCCCGATATGCGGATGCGGGCGGACGCCGAGATCGCGCCCGATATCGAGCTGGGCCGGGCCGAACTCGTCGACGAAGATGAACGGCCCCACCATCGCGCGCTTCTTCTGCGGCAGCGCGCGGCGCACGGTAAAGCCGCCCAGATCATGGCTGGTGGGGAGGAGGGTGAGGGCGAGGGGGCTGGTCATGCCTCGCCCGGCGCGCGCGCCTTGATCGCCAGCGCATGCACCTTCTGACCCGGCAGATCGCCGAGCGCGCTGTTGACCATGCGCTGGCGTTCGAGCCGCGACTTGCCCTGGAATGCAGCGCTCTCGATCTCGACCGTGAAGTGCGATTCGCCGCTGCCGTCATCGCCCATATGGCCGCTGTGCTTGGCGCTGTCGTTGATCACGTCTAGCCGGACGGGCGAGAGCGCCGCCGTCAGCCGGGTTTCGATTTCGCTGGCCATCGGCCCCTTGGTTTTCGTCGTCATGCGCACCTATATAGGCCGCTCTCCGCCCATTGGCGAGGCGGTGCACTCATGGGATTGGCAGCAGGTTTTGGCAGATAGCGGCAACTCGAGCCAGGATGGCGGCAGCGCGCGGCGGCGCACCCGGTTTCATGGCCGGGTCGAAGGGACAGGCAGGCGCTGCGATTGGGCCGGGTGCCAGGAAGATGGCGAATTTCGCGCGCCCCCTGCAGAGGAATCGCGTCACGGATCGCGCTTCGACGGGCCGGGCCGCTATCGCTGGTTCTGCCTCGACCACATCCGCGAATTCAACGAACGCTACAATTTCTTCGCCGGGATGAGCGCCGAGGAGATCTACGAGGCGCAGCGGCCGACTGCGGGATGGGACCGCGAGACTCGCGCCTTTGCGGCGGGTGCGGGCCAGACCCCGCGCTGGGGCGACTTTGCCGATCCTCTCGATGCCATCGGCGCGCGTTTCCGCCAGAATATGGCCGACCGCGCCCGCGCTGCGGCAGGCACTGCCCGGGCGCAGCAGCGCGGATTGTCGTCGGCCGACCAGAATGCGCTGAAGACGCTAGGGCTTGGCGCGGATGCGACGCGCGCGACGATCCGCAAGGCCTATTCGCAGCTGGTGCGTACCTATCACCCGGATCGCAATGGCGGTGACCGCAGCCACGAGAAAGCCTTGCAGGAGGTCATCGCCGCCTATACGCACTTGCGCAAACTTGCCGCCTTCGCCTGATTGGGTGGAGCGCCCCTTCGACGACTCAGACCACCGGATAACGCCATGACCGATATTTCGAACACCCAGCCCGACAGCCGCGATGGCACTCTGCTCGATGCGCCCGACAAGATGGTCAATGCGCGCGAGGTGTTCGGCGTCGATATCGACATGCAGGTTCCCGCGTTCAGCGAGGCCGACGAGCGCGTGCCCGATCTGGACCCCAGCTATGTGTTCGACCCTGAAACCACGCTCGCAGTGCTGGCAGGGTTCGCGCATAATCGCCGCGTGATGGTGCAGGGCTATCACGGCACCGGCAAATCGACGCATATCGAGCAGATCGCCGCGCGCCTCAACTGGCCGTGCATCCGCATCAACCTCGATGCGCATATCAGCCGTATCGATCTGGTCGGGCGCGATGCCATCGTGCTGCGCGATGGCAAGCAGGTCACCGAATTCCGCGAAGGCCTGCTCCCCTGGGCGCTGCAGACACCGACCGCTCTGGTGTTCGACGAATATGATGCGGGCCGCCCCGACGTGATGTTCGTGATCCAGCGGGTGCTGGAGACCGAGGGCAAGCTGACGCTGCTCGACCAGAACCGGGTGATCCGCCCCAACCCCTATTTCCGCCTGTTCGCCACCGCGAACACCGTGGGCCTGGGCGATACCAGCGGGCTGTATCACGGCACGCAGCAGATCAACCAGGGCCAGATGGACCGCTGGAACATCGTTTGCACGCTGAACTATCTGCCTGCAGAGACCGAGGCCAAGGTCGTGCTCGCCAAGGTCGGCGAGACCGATCCCAAGGTGGTCAAGAACATGGTCAAGGTGGCGGACCTCACCCGTCAGGGCTTCATCAACGGCGACATCTCGACCGTGATGAGCCCGCGCACGGTGATCAGCTGGGCCCAGAATGCCGCGATCTTCCACAATATCGGCTTCGCGTTCCGCCTGTCGTTCCTCAACAAGTGCGACGAGGCCGAACGGATGCTGGTCGCGGAATATTACCAGCGCGTGTTCGGCGAGGACCTGCCGGAGAGCATCGTCGGCCGGGGGTGAGCAAACGGGGAAGCCATGGACAAGGCGACGGCGATTGCACAACTAAAAGCGCACGAGGCCGAATTGCGCGGGCTTGGCGTGGAGCGATTGTCACTTTTCGGCTCGACTGCGCGTGGCGAGGAGGGGCCTGACTCGGATATCGACCTCGCAGCGCGTTTTGCGCCGGAGGCCATGATCGATGGTTTGGAATTTGTTGCCATCAACGACCGCATAGAAGCGATTTTGCGGACCAGAGTGGATCTCGTTGCCGAGCCTGCGAGAAAGGCGCGAATGCAGCAGAACATCGACCGGGATCGTATTCGTGTCTTCTGATCGCGAGCAGCAGCGCCTGAGAGATATCATCGAGAATGGCGAAGCGGCGCAGGCTTATCTCGCCGACCTTACGGTGGTTGAGTTTGCGCGAAACCAGATGCTTATCGATGCAGTCGAGCGCTGCCTGCAAAGAATTACGGAAGCCGTTGTGAAGATTGGTGAGGAGCGGTTTACCGTAGTTGCGCCAGACGTGTCGTTTCATCAAATAAGGGGCCTCGGCAATCGACTCAGGCACGAATACGACACCCTTGATGAGGCGGTAGTCTACAATACCGTGCACAAGAGTTTGCCTGTTTTGCTCGCCCGCTGTCGCGCGGCTCTTGCTGAGTGACGGGGCTCTCGCACTCGCTGTCATAATCGGCTAATACACCTTCCGTGTTCAAGAAGATGCGATTCGGATCGGGGCGGTTTGGGGCAGGCGGGGCGTCTGCTGCCGATGCTTCATGGCCGCCGCCGGGGCTGGGCGAGGCGCGTAACCCCTGGGCTGAGCCTGAAGATTTCACGCCGATCGCGCCCGACCCGGTCAGGCCGCCGCGCACGCGCTGGTGGTGGGCCAAACGGGGGCTGGCTGCCCTGTTCGTGCTGTTCCTGATCCTGCTCGCCTGGCTGGCGATTACCGCGCCCTTGTCCAAGTCGCTCGAGCCGATCGCGCCGCCGGAGATCACGCTGCTCGCCGCCGATGGCACGCCGATCGCGCGCAGCGGGGCGGTGGTCGAGGAGCCGGTCGCGGTCGACAAGCTCCCGCCGCATGTGGTTGAAGCGTTTCTCGCGATCGAGGACCGGCGCTTCTACTCGCACTGGGGCATCGATCCGCGCGGCCTGGCGCGGGCGCTCTGGTCGAACATCACCGGCAGCAGCGTGCAGGGCGGCAGCACGATCACGCAGCAGCTCGCCAAAATCAGCTTCCTCACTCCCGAACGCAGCCTGACGCGCAAGCTGCGTGAGATGCTGATCGCCTTCTGGCTCGAGGCATGGCTCACCAAGGACGAGATCCTGGGGCGCTACCTGTCCAACGCCTATTTCGGCGACAATGTGTACGGCCTGCGCGCCGCTTCGCTGCACTATTTCTATCGCCAGCCCGAAAAGCTGAAGCCCGAACAGGCGATCCTGCTGGCAGGGCTGGTCCAGGCACCCTCGCGCTTTGCCCCGACGCGCAACTGGCAGGGGGCAAGCCGACGCGCCGCCATGGTGCGCGCGGCGATGGTCGATGCGGGCTATCTGACCCAGAGGGAGGCCGACGCGCTGCCGCAGCCGCGGCTCGACGTGCATGAGCGACCCAAGCTCGCCAACGGCACCTATTTCGCCGACTGGGCGATGCCCCAGGCGCGGGCGCTCACAGAGATGTCGCACAGCCGCCTGACGCTGACGACGACGCTCGACGCCAGGCTGCAACGCGCCGCCGAGCGTATCGTCGCACGCTCCGGCCTCGGCAAGGCGCAGGTGGCGCTGGTGGCGATGCGCACCAATGGCGAGGTCGTGGCCATGGTCGGCGGCAAGAGCCACGCGCAATCGCCGTTCAACCGCGCCACCCAAGCCAAGCGCCAGCCGGGCTCCACCTTCAAGCTGTTCGTCTATCTCGCTGCGCTGGAAGCGGGAATGGAGCCGAATTCGGTAATCGAGGACAGCCCGATCACCACGGGCAGCTATCGTCCGCGCAACGCCGGTGACCGCTATCGTGGGGTCATCAGCCTGGAAGAGGCGTTTGTGCATTCGAGCAATGTCGCCGCCGTCCGGCTGTTCCAGAAGGTGGGCAGCGAAAAGGTGATCAAGCAGGCGACGCAGCTTGGCCTGAAGGGACCATTTGCGGAAGGCGACCCCAGCCTCGCGCTGGGCAGCGGCAGCGCGACTCTGCTCGAAATGACGGCCGCCTATGCCGGTATCGCGGGCAATCAATGGCCGGTCGAACCGCACGCGTTCAAGCGCGACGAGCAGGGCTGGTTCGAATGGCTGGTCGATGGGCCGGATCGCTATTCGTCGCGCGTGCACGAGCAGATGCAGGACATGCTGCGCGCCGCGGTCAATCGCGGCACCGGGCGCGCGGCCAGCCTCAACATCCCCAATTTCGGCAAGACAGGCACCAGCCAGGACAATCGCGATGCGCTGTTCATCGGCTATGCGGGTGACCTGGTCGTGGGCGTGTGGATCGGCAACGATGACAACAGCCCGATGCAGGGCATTCGCGGCGGCGGGCTGCCTGCGCGCATCTGGCGGCAGTTCATGGGCGAGGCAATCCCGGGAGCCGTGCCGCAGCGCCGCGCCGCGCCCGTCGCGCCGCCCGAGGAGGTCGACCCCGATCCGGTGATCGGTCCGCTGCTCGAAGGCGGGATAGAAGGCCAGGTCGGCGGCGCGAACGTGCGCGTCACCCCGGATGGACTCACCATTTCGGGCGATGTCGGCGGTGCGCCGGTCGAGGTGACGGTCGATGGCAATGGCGCGAATGTTCAGCGCCAGCGGCCGCCGCCATCCGATCCGCCGCAATAGCGCTGCGCCGGTCGCTTGACATACGCGGCGCGCCCCTTCAGCGATAGCGCATGACCAACCGCACTCCGCTTGATGACCTGAAGAACGTGCTGGCCGGGACCGCGCGGGCGATCGCCAGCCAGCCCGAGATCGAGGTGGCGTTCACCGCCGATCCGCCGTCGCAATCGGGCACCAAGCTGCGCGTGCCGATGCCGGGGCGCAAGCTGCCAGCCGATCAGGTCGCCGAGGCGCGCGGCTTTGCGGACCTCTATGCGCTGCGGCTGAAGCACCACAACCCTGCGCAGCACGCTGCCAATGCGCCGCGCGAGGCGGTAGCGCGAGCGGCCTTCGATGCGGTCGAGCAGGTACGGATCGAGGCGCTCGGCACGCGATCGATGCGCGGGCTGGGCGCGAATCTCGATGCGGCGCTGGAAATGCGCATGCGCTCGGACCCGATCAGCCGCGCGACGCGTGCCGACGAGGTGCCGATCTCGACCGCGCTCGGCCTGATCGTGCGCGAGCGGCTCACCGGCACGCCCATGCCTGCGGACAGCGTCGCGGGCGTCAACCTCGTGCGCGAATGGATCGAGAGCAAGGGCGGCGAGGATATCGAAAATCTCGCGCTGTCGCTCGACGACCAGGCCGGCTTTGCCGCGCTCGCCAACCGGCTGCTCGAACATCTGGAGCTCACCGAAGGCCAGATGGACGAGGAGGACAGCCAGGACGAGGGCGACGAGGACGATTCGTCCGAACAGGGCGAGCCCGAGGATCAGGAGGGCGAGCAGGACGGCACCGACCAGGGCCAGACCGAGGCGCGTGGGCAAGAACAGACCGGCGAGAACGAGGAAGGCGATTCCTCGGAGACCGAAGGCGAGATGGAGCAGGGGGACGATGGCGACCCCGGGGAAATGGGCGACGACGGCATGATGCCGACGCGGCCCAACCGCCCGTGGACCGATCTTCCCAATGATTTCGAGTACAAGGCGTGGACGACGCGCTTCGACGAAGTGATCGAGGCGACAGACCTGTGCGACGAGGACGAGCTGCTGCGCCTTCGCGCCTATCTCGACCAGCAGCTGGCGCATCTGCAGGGCGCGGTGACCAAGCTCGCCAACCGCTTGCAGCGCCGCCTGATGGCACAGCAGAGCCGCAGCTGGGATTTCGATCAGGAAGAAGGCATGCTCGATGCCGCGCGACTGGCGCGCGTTGTCGTCGCTCCCGGGCATTCGCTGTCGTACAAGATCGAGCGCGATACCGAGTTCCGCGATACCGTCGTGACGCTGCTGATCGACAATTCCGGCTCGATGCGCGGCCGCCCGATCAGTATCGCCGCGATCAGCGCGGACATCATGGCGCGCACGCTCGAGCGCTGCGGGGTCAAGACCGAGATCCTGGGCTTCACCACCAAGGCGTGGAAGGGCGGGCAGTGCCGCGAGGACTGGCTGGCGCACGGGCGTTCGCCGCTGCCTGGCCGCCTCAACGACCTGCGCCATATCGTCTACAAGAAGGCCGACGAACCCTGGCGGCGCGCGCGCAAGAATCTGGGCCTGATGATGCGCGAAGGCCTGCTCAAGGAAAATATCGACGGCGAGGCGCTGCTCTGGGCGCACAACCGCCTGATCGCGCGCCCCGAAGAGCGCCGCGTGCTGATGGTGATTTCCGACGGTGCGCCGGTCGATGACTCGACGCTCTCGGTCAACCATGGCGCGTATCTGGAACAGCATCTGCGCAAGGTGATCGACTGGATCGAGAAGATGTCGCCAGTGCAGCTGATCGCGATCGGCATCGGACATGACGTGACCCGCTATTACCGGCGCGCGGTGACGATCATGGATGCCGAACAACTGGGCGGCACGATGGTAGAGCAGCTGGCGGGATTGTTCGACGACGAATAGCCGATACTTGCTTGTCGATGTTATAACTTCGTGCTAACGGCGTGCATATGAAATCCGCGCTCCGCAAAATGGGTAATTCCACTGGTCTGATCCTGCCCAAGCCGGTTCTGCAGGAACTTGGCGTGGGGACGGGAACGATGATGGATATTGTCGTAGACAATGGCCGCGTCGTGGCGACGCCCATCGTGGGTGATCGTCACCAGGGCTGGGCCGATGCGGCCCGCGAGATCGGTCGGCAGGATTTGAGCGAGGATGCGATTGCCTGGCAGGGCTTCGCGAACGAAGACGATGACGGCCTGACATGGTGAAGCGTCCCTTTCCCGCGCAGGGAGAGGTCTGGCTGTGCGCGCTCGATCCTACAAAGGGTGCCGAAATCCAGAAGACTCGTCCGTGTGTGGTGGTCAGCCCCGATGTTCTCAATGCCGGCCTCAGAACTGCTTTGGTCGTACCGCTTACCAGCGGAGGGTTTTCTGCGCCTTTTCGGGTAAACGTCCGCTTTGGTGGTCGTGACGGGCTGCTGGTACCGGATCAGATGCGTGCCGTCGACCGGCTGAGGCTCGTCAAACGGTTAGGGCTGATCGACCCCGTCGCGCTGGCATCGGTGCTGGGCATATTGCGCGAGATGTTCGAGCAACCATAACGTCGGGATCAGCGGTTGCCAAACCGCGTCAGGCTCCTTAATCAAGCGATTAAATTAAGTCTGCATGGAGCCCCCGCCTTGAACGTATCCGAAGCCGTTGCCAGTCGCCGTTCCGTGCGTGACTTTCTGCCCGATCCGGTACCGCTGGAGACCATCCGAGAGATTCTGACCAAGGCGCAGCGCTCGCCCTCGGGCGGCAATACGCAGCCGTGGAACGCGGTTGTGCTGACCGGTGAGCCGCTGGCCGACCTCACCGCGAAGATCAAGGCCAAGGCGCAGAGCGCGCCGATGGGCGAGGGGATGGAATATGCCATCTACCCCGCAGATCTCGAGGGGCGCTACGAGCAGCAGCGGCGCGCGGTCGGCCAGGCGATGTTCGACGCGCTGGGCATCGCCCGCGAGGATGGCGCGGGCCGGGTCCGCCAGATGATGCGCAACTGGGACAGCTTCGGCGCGCCGGTGCAGATCTTCACCTATTGCCGCACCTATATGGGGCCGCCGCAATGGTCGGACATGGGCATGTGGCTGCAGACGGTGATGCTGCTGCTGCGCGAGGCGGGCCTCGACAGCTGCCCGCAGGAAATCTGGGCGATGTACGGCCGCTATATGCGCGAACTGCTGGGCATCAGCGACGATTACATCTTCTTCACCGGGATGGCCGTGGGCTATCGCAATCCCGATGCACCGGTAAACGCTTTCACGGTCCCTCGCGTGGCGATCGACGAAGCCATCCAGTTTCGCGGTTTCTGACCGGCGCCATCGCTCCCCGCGCGCAGATCACTTGACCGGTCAATTCTGATCGGTATGCCATGGCGGCAACTGGTCAGCCTGCTATGGACAGGCTATATGGGACAGCATGAAGCCTGACCGGGTCGCACCGAGGGCAATGGTCTTGATCGGCATTTCTGCAAGGGGGCAGGGTGCCTGGGGGTGCGATGATGCGACGGATCGGATGGTGCAGCGAAGCCGGAGCGCAATCGCTTTTCACGCGCCCTGACAATATGGCCAATTCCGCGCGCCTCAAGCCATGGGCTCTTGACCTGGCGCGAATGGCGTTTCGCTGAAGCCATGGCCAGCCAGCCAGATATGCCCGCTGCGGCAGCGACCAGCCGCGACGAGATGGGGCGCTCGGCCACGCGGCTGATCCGCCAGCTCGGACTGGTGCGGCTGCTCGCGACGCTCGGCTTTCTGGGCTTCGCGCTCGCCATTGCGCGCTACAGCACCGAAATGCCGCTGCTCGGCGATGCCGAAAACGCGATGTACGACATGCGCGCGGCCAATTTCGCCAAGAAGGTCGATCAGGACCCGCGCATCCTGATGGTCGTCTATACCGACGACACGTTGATCGATACCGGCCAGCGTTCTCCGGTGGATCGCACCATCCTGGCAAATGCGTTGACCAATATCGACCGGATGGGTGCCAAATCGATCGGCATCGATATCCTGTTCGATCAGCCGCAGGACGATGACGAGGCGCTGAAAACCGCGTTGCGCAATATGCAGACCCCCACGCATGTCGCCTATGCCAGCAACGCGACAAATACCGAGGCGATCCAGTTCCGCCAGCAGCAGTTCCTCGAACAGTTCCTGAAGGATGTCACCACCGACAAGACCAAGCCGACAAGCATCCGGCTGGTCACGGACTCGGATGGCGTTGCCCGGCGCTGGCCCGACCAGCCCAAGAACCTGCCGCCGATCATGGTGCGCGCGATGACACCGCCGGACCCTGCCTTTGCCGATTATCGCGGCGCGATCCGCTTCCGTCTGCCGCTGTCGTCCGACCGGCCGGTGATCAACAAGCTGCCGATCGACCTGTTCGCCGATCCGGCCAGTGCCGAGTTCGTCGCGAGCGAGGTCAAGGGACGGCACATCCTGATCGGCGGCGATTTCGTCGATTTCGACAAGTTCGATACGCCGCTGACCCGGATCGGCGATGTCGTGACCGGCGAATCGCAGATGATTGGGCTGGAAGTGCACGCGCACATGATGTCGCAGCTGCTCGACAAGGATCGGCCCTTCGCCTTCCCGAACTGGTCCCTATGGGCGATGGCGCTGGCGGTCGTCATTGCAGGCTGCATCACCGCGATCAGCCAGGCGCGCGCCTGGATCATGGGGCTGCTGCTCGGCAGCCAGATCCTGTTCTTCATGACCGCGCCGTTCCTGTTGCAATATTACGGGTTCGACACGCTCAATCTGCCGAGCTTCGGCTGGGCGACGGGGTGGCTGCTCGCCTATACCTCGGTGGGTGCGGCCGCGCGCGTGGTCGGGTCCAAGCAGCGCGCCTTCGCGCAGAACGCGCTGGGCAAATATCTGCCTCGTTCGGTCGCGGCGGAGATCCTGAAGGACCCGGACAAGCTGGCGCTGCACGGCGAGAAGCGCGAGATCTTCTGCGTCTTCACCGATCTGGAAGGCTTTACCAAGCTGACCCATGCGATCGAGCCGGAAATGGTCGCCTTCCTGCTCAACAACTATCTAGACCGGCTCGCGGATGTCGTGCTGCAATATGGCGGCACGCTCGACAAGTTCGTGGGCGATGCCGTGGTCGCCTTCTGGGGCGCGCCGATCGGCTTTCCCGACGATGGCGAGCGCGCGGTGCGCGCGGCCTGGGCCATGTACGAGGCGGGCGAGGAGTTCCGCAAGAGCGCGCCCGAAGGCGTGCCGCCGATCGGTCGCACGCGCGTCGGCGTGCATTTCGGCGAGGCGATCGTCGGCAATTTCGGCGGCGAGGGGCGCATCCAGTATACTGCGTTCGGCGACAGCATGAACACGGCGGCGCGGCTCGAGGCGGCGAACAAGAATCTGGATACCCGCGTGCTGGTCAGCCGCGAGGCCGCCGAAAGGTCCGGATTGGACTGGTATCGCCCGATGGGGCGGATCGTGCTAAGAGGACGCGCCAAGCCGGTCGATATTTACGAGCCCGCGCCCGACAGGCCGGAGAGCGAGCGCCAGGCCATTGCCGAGCTGGTTGCGGCGCATGAAGCGGGAAATGATGCGGCTGTGGTTCAACTCACATCGCAGCTTGCGCAATTGGGGCAGGAAGAGGCCATCGCGAATTTGTTCAAGCGACTTGGTCAGACACAAAAAGGAGAAAGCTATGTTCTCGGTTGAAAGGAAGTCCGTACTTCGCCGGGCACTTGCGATGGGTGCCATGGTGACGCTGGGCATTGCTGGCAGCAGTGCGGCGATGGCGCAGTCCATGGTCGTACGCTCGGTCGGTCCTTCGGCAGCGCAATTTCCTGCCGGCAAGAAGCTGCCCGCCAACACCAAGGTGGTGCTGAAGGCCAGCGACAAGGTGACCGTGCTCGACAAGGCCGGAACGCGCGTCCTGTCCGGCCCCGGTACCTTCACACTCGACGGCACGGTCAAGCGCGACCAGACGCAGAGCACCCAGATTGCCAGCTTGCTCGCGACCGGTGGCCCTGCGACGCGCAGCCGCACCGGGGCCGTCCGCGGCGCTCCGGCCAAGGTTGCTGCTCCCGCTACCCCGCGCAGCCCGAACCTGTGGTTCATCGATGCGAGCCAGTCGGGCAAGTTCTGCGTGGCTGAACCCGCCCGCCTGATGTTCTGGCGCGCCAAGGTCGATCAGGATGTCCAGCTGAAGCTTGCCGGAACCGGCGCATCGGCGACGATCGACTGGAAGAAGGGATCGGGCAACCGGCTGTGGCCGATGGCCGAACTGCCCGTTGCGCCCGGCAGCTATACGCTCACCGGCCCCGATGGCGTGGCGCGCAAGATCGATCTGGTCGTGTTGCCCAGCGTGCCGGCCGAGGTCGACGAACTCGCCGGAACGCTGATCGAGAATGGCTGCGAAAACCAGCTCGGCCTGCTGGTCGAGACTATGGCGGCAGCGGACCAGGCCAGCGGTACCAGCGGCGATCGGTAAGCATCCAGCCGACATTCAGACCCCGTCCGCGCCGCTGCGACCGGCACGGGCGGGGTTTTTCGCGTGTGCCATCGCGGCTTGACGGCCCGCGCTTTTTGCAGGCAATGGCTGGGGCATGACGAGCCCTGCAGATACCGCCCCGCTGATGCTGTTCAACAGCCTCACCCGTTCGTTCGAAGCGTTCGAGCCGGTCCATCCCGGCGAAGCGCGGGTCTATAGCTGTGGGCCGACGGTCTATAACTACGCGCATCTCGGCAATATGCGTGCCTATGTCTTTGCGGACACGCTGGGGCGCGTGCTGAGCTTCAAGGGCTTTGCGCTCAAGCATATCATCAACATCACCGATGTCGGGCATCTCACCGACGATGCCGATGACGGCGAGGACAAGCTGGAAAAGGCAGCGGCGGAAAAGGCGCAATCGATCTGGGACATTGCCCGCCATTATACCGAGGCGTTCTGGGAAGACATCAAGGCGCTCAACATCCGCCAGCCGGCGGAATGGTCGATCGCGACCGATTATGTGCCCAAAATGATCGAGTTCGCCAAGTCGATCGCGGACAAGCATTGCTACGAACTGCCCAGCGGCCTGTATTTCGACGTGTCGACGGTCAGCGATTACGGATCGCTGGCGCGCGCGGCGACCGAGGCGGGCGAGGGGCGGATCGAGGCGGTCGAGGGCAAGCGCAACGCGCAGGACTTCGCCATCTGGCGCAAGACGCCCGAGGGCGAGACGCGGCAGATGGAATGGGACTCACCTTGGGGTAAGGGGGCGCCCGGCTGGCATCTCGAATGCTCGGTAATGAGCGAGGCGCTGCTCGGCTTTCCGTTCGACATCCATACCGGCGGGATCGACCATCGCGAAATCCACCATCCCAACGAGATCGCGCAGAACCAGGCCTATGCCTGCTCGCACGGCAGCGGCGCGCGCTTCTGGATGCACAATAATTTCCTGATCGACCGGACAGGCAAGATGTCCAAGTCGAGCGGCGAATTCCTGCGCCTGCCGCTGCTGGTGGCCAAGGGTATCCACCCGCTCGCCTATCGGCTGATGTGCCTGCAGGCGCACTATCGCAGCGAGCTGGAGTTCAGCTGGGACAATCTGCTCGCCGCGCTGACCCGGCTGAAGCGGCTGGTGATGGCGGTCGCGGCGCTGCGGGGTCAGGCAGAGATGGCCGGGACGGTGGAACATCCACGTCTGCAACAGCTGCTCGCCGATTTCGGCGCAGCGGTGTCCGATGATCTCAATACCGCCAAGGCGCTGACCGTGCTCGACGACGTTCTGGCGCAGAAGAAGGTCGATGCCGGGCAGCGTCTCGCCGCTATCGCCGCGATGGACGCGGTTCTGGGGCTCGATCTGCTGGCCCTGGAACGCGCCGACCTGCGCCTCCGCCCGGCCGCAGCGAATATCGATGAAGCCCGGATCGAGCATATGCTCAAGCTGCGCAAGGAGGCGCGGGCAGACAAGAATTTCGCCGCCTCCGATGCGATCCGCGACGAGCTGGTCGCGGCAGGTGTAGAGGTGATGGATGGCGACCCGCTCGGATGGGAGTGGCGGATCGAAGCCTGATCGACCCGAGTTCCTGCCGGTTACCCTCGAGGTAATCGCGCCGCGCCGCGCACCGGCTATGGTGCGGGCATGTTCGAACGTTTGCTCTGGAGCCTCCTCGCATTGGTCCACACCGGTCCGGCTCTTGCGCTGGTGCGGCCCAGCCTGCTTTCGCGGCTTTATGGCATCAGCCCAGGCGACCCGGCCTTTCTGCTGGTGCAGCATCGCGCCGCGCTGTTCCTGTGCATTTGCGTCATTTGCCTCTGGGCTGCGTTCGATCCCGGCGTGCGCAGACTGGCCGTTTTAACCACCGGCGTCAGCATGCTGTCTTTTCTGGTCCTGTATCGGCTGGCGGGAGGTCCGCCGCATCTCCAAGCGATTGCGATCACCGATTTTGTCGCCTTGCCAGTTCTCGCCGCATCCGCCTATCTAGCCTGGAGATAGAATACAGGTTGGGGAGAGAGCATGACCAAGGCCGTGATTTCCGCGCTCGTGCGCCCGCTGATCGAGGGCGTGATTCCCGAAGGCATGCAGGTCGTCTGGATCGGCTCGGCCGAAGAAGCGCTGCGCGAGGTTTTCGATGCGGACATCGCCTGGGTCGACATGCACGACAAGCAGGCGATGCGCGACATCATCGCGGCGGGCGAAAAGCTGCAATGGGTGTCGACGCTCTATGCCGGGCTCGATCATTTTCCCGTCGAACAGCTCATGAAGCGCGGTACCCGGGTCACGAATGGCGTCGGGGTCAACACCATCGCCGTCGCCGAATATGCGGTGCTCGGCATGCTCAGCATGGCCAAGGGCTATGCCGATGTCGTGCGTGCGGCCGACCGGCGTGAATGGCTCTGGGCGTCGCCAGGCACGGTCGAGCTCGATGAAACACGCGCGCTGATCATCGGCTATGGCGCGATCGGGTCTGCGATCGGAGACCGGCTGAAAGGCTTTGGCGTGGACGTCACCGGCGTCGCCCGCACCGCGCGGCCTGAAGACGGCATATTGGGCGCGGAAGAATGGCGCGGCAAGATCGGCGACTATGACTGGGTGGTGATCGCCACGCCCTCGACCCGCGAGACCGATGCGCTGATCGGCGCGGACGAACTGGCGGCGATGAAGGACAGCGCGATCCTGGTGAATATCGCGCGCGGCGAATGCGTCGATCAGGATGCGCTGATCGACGCGCTCAAGGCCAGGACCATCGCGGGTGCGTTTCTCGACGTGACCACGCCCGAGCCGCTGCCCGCCGGCCACGAGCTGTGGACGCTGCCAAATGTGCAGATCTCGATGCACCTGTCGGGCCGGGCGCAGACGCGGATGTTCCAGCGCTCGGCCGCGCTGTTCGCCGAGAATCTCGGGCGGTTCGTGCGCGGGGAGATGCTGGTCAACGAGGTCGACCTGGCGCTGGGCTACTGATCGTCACCGTGGCTCACGCATATCTGGCATGGGCCTGCGCGATCTTCACATGGTAATTGTTCCGGGCATAGCCGGGTCCGTTATAGCCCCGGGCAAAGGCGATGCAGTCCTCGGGGTTGTTGCTGACCGCCTTCAGCGCCTTCACCAGTCCCCGGTTCTCGATAAACGTGGCAAAGGCCCGGAGATGCGCTGCCTCTGACACCTTCATCGCCTCCCAATAGGCTTCGACCGTGTCGAACCCTGCGAGCCTGTGGTTGAAGCCCATGATCTGCGCGCCGCCGACCGAGGCGGACATCAGGGCAGCGTGGCGGTCGAGCTGCATCGCCTTCCACAGCCGCACATATTCGCCCTGGCCACCGATATAGAGCTTGCGGTTCCAGACCCTGCTCGAGAGATTGGGGTGGCTGTGGCGATATCTGCCAGCGGTCTGGCGATCGAAGACATGCGCTTCGAACAGGATCTTGGGCAGATGCGGACCGTCCAGAAAGCCGCCGGGGCCATCGAGCGCGAGGATATCGGAACGCACGTCCGTGAACCAGCCGCCGCCGCTTTCCACCTCCCACACCGCGCGGATCTGCGCGCTGGTGCAGCCAAGGGTTGCGGCGGCGGTCCGGAAGTCGGCGAGAGTCAGGCCGATCGCTATCGGGGTCGCCGCACCGTTCGAAGCGGGGGCGATGCCGAGCGTGTCCAGCAGGCTGTCGATGGCGATAACCTCGGCCGGCGAAAATGCCTTGCCCTGGCGCAGCGACTTGATGGCAGAAAAGACAGGTGCACGGTTCATGATGTCTACTCTCCAACGGGTAGGGTGCAGGTAAACACGGTGAGCCCCCCGCCACGAACCGCGTCTGGCCTGCAAAATTCTGAGGGGTAATCGGACAGGCTACGCGTCGCTCCCCAACATTCCAAGTCAAATGTTCTTTATATGTTCCATTGATGTCGGGCGGAACCCGTCCCGCTGAGACGGAGGGGAAGGCCGCACTTTTGGCGGGTGACTTGGGCAAAAATTGGGGTTATGCCTTGCGTCACAGCCAGCATGGAAGGCGGATGCCATGCCGGTAACGAGCGGTTCCGCCCGGGCGTAAACAAGCAGCAAGCGCCGCCTGGACATCCTTTCGGTCGCACGAATGCAACGACGAGCCACTTTCGGCTTCCGGGGGAGGAAATTCCATGACCAAAGCATCCGATCTGTTTGTCCAGTGCCTTGAGGCAGAGGGCGTCGAGTATATCTTCGGCGTTCCCGGCGAGGAAAATCTGGACATGCTCGACTCGCTCAGCCGGTCGACCAAGATCAAGCTGATCCTCACCCGGCACGAACAGGGCGCAGGCTTCATGGCCGCGACCTATGGCCGCCATACCGGCAAGGCGGGCGTCTGCATGGCGACCTTGGGCCCCGGCGCGACCAATTTCGTCACCGCCGCCGCCTATGCGCAGCTCGGCGGCATGCCGATGCTGATGGTCACAGGCCAGAAGCCGATCAAGAAATCCAAGCAGGGCCGGTTCCAGATTCTCGACGTGGTCGACATGATGAAGCCGATCACCAAGTTCACCCACCAGCTTGCCAGCGCCGACAATATCCCAAGCCGCGTGCGCGAAGCCTTCCGCCTGGCCGAGGAGGAAAAGCCGGGTGCGGCGCATATCGAATTCCCCGAGGATATTGCCGAGGAAAAGACCGAGTCGGTGCCCTTGAAGCCCAGCTCGACCCGGCGTCCGAATGCGGACAAGAAATCGATCCGCGCTGCGGTCACCGCGCTCGAGCAGGCCAGGTCGCCGATCCTGGTGATCGGGGCCGGCGCCAACCGCACGATGACCAGCCGCATGCTGCTGCAGTTCATCGAAAAGACCGGAATCCCGTTCCTGACGACGCAGCTCGGCAAGGGCGTGATCGACGAGCGCCACCCCAAGTTCCTGGGCTGCGCCGCGCTGTCGGCGGGCGATTTCGTGCACCGCGCGGTCGAGGCTGCGGACCTGATCGTAAATATCGGCCATGACGTGATCGAGAAGCCGCCCTTCTTCATGCAGCCGGGCGGCACGCCGGTGATCCATGTCTCGACCAAGACGGCGGAGGTCGACCCGGTCTATTTCCCCGAGATCGAGGTGATCGGCGACATCGCCAATGCGATCTGGCAGATGAAGGAAGACATCGTCCCCAATGGCGGGTGGAAGTTCGACCATATGCTGGATTATCGCAAGGCGGAGCTGGAGCACACCAACAAGCTGGCCGAGGACGCGCGCTTCCCGATCTTCCCGCCCTATCTCGTTCAGGAAATCCGCAACGCCATGCCCGATGACGGCATCATCTGCCTCGACAATGGCGTGTACAAGATCTGGTTCGCGCGCGGCTATTGCGCCTATCGTCCCAACACCGTGCTGCTCGACAACGCGCTTGCGACCATGGGCGCGGGGCTGCCGAGCGCGATGATGTCGTCGATGGTCTATCCCGACCGCAAGGTGCTGGCGATCTGCGGCGATGGCGGCTTTATGATGAACAGCCAGGAGATGGAGACCGCCGTCCGGCTGGGGCTCAACATGACCGTGCTGATCCTCAACGACAACAGCTATGGCATGATCCGCTGGAAGCAGGCGAACATGGGCTTCAAGGACTGGGGCCTGACCTATGGCAACCCCGATTTCGTCAAATATGCCGAAGCTTACGGTGCCAACGGCTATCGCGTCGAAAGCGCCGAGCATCTGAAGCAGCTGCTCGCGCATACGCGCGACACGCCTGGCGTGCATCTCATCGATTGTCCGGTTGACTATTCGGAGAACGACCAGATCTTGAACATCGACATCAAGAAGATGGCGAAGGAGCTTTAGGCCAGCGCACTCCCTCTCTCCTCCAGGGGGGAGGGTCGGGGAGGGGGGAATGCGCCCCGCTTGCCCTTTCATTGTAACGGGAGAGGGCGGTCCCCTCTCCCAACCCTCTCCCCTGAAGGGGAGAGGGCTTTATGGGATCAGCACATGACCACCCTTAAAACCGTCTACCCGCTCTATCTCAACAATGAGGCGCAGCAGCCGAACACCGATCTGGAGGTGACCGACAAGTTCACCGGCGAGGTCGCGTTCCGGGTGGCGCAGGCCGATGCGGCGACGATCGATGCGGGGATCGCAGGCGCAGTCGAAGCCTCGGAAGCGATGGCGGCGATGCCGAGCTACGAGCGGCAGAATGTGCTCAACCATTGCGTCACGCGCTTCAAGGAGCGCGCCGACGAGCTCGCCTATGCGCTGTGCGTCGAGGCTGGCAAGCCGATCAAGGACTCAGAGGGCGAGGTCAGCCGCCTGATCGACACCTTCCGCATCGCCGCCGAGGAATCGGTGCGGATGACGGGCGAGGTCCAGACCATGGACATCAGCCCGCGCGCCAAGGGCTATCGCGGCATGTGGAAGCGCGTGCCGATCGGCCCGTGCTCGTTCATCTCGCCGTTCAACTTTCCGCTCAATCTCGCCGCGCACAAGATCGCGCCGGCAATCGCGGTCGGCTGCCCGTTCGTGATGAAGCCGGCGAGCCGCACTCCGCTGGGCGCGATCATCATGGGCGAGGTGCTGGCCGAAACGAACCTGCCCAAGGGCGCGTTCTCGATCCTGCCCGCCAGCCGCGACGGCGCGGACCTGTTCACCACCGACGATCGGCTCAAACTCTTGTCCTTCACCGGATCGCCCGATGTGGGCTGGGACCTGAAGGCGCGGTGCGGCAAGAAGAAGGTCGTGCTGGAACTGGGCGGCAATGCGGCGGTGATCATCGATGCCGACGCCAATCTCGACGACGCGATGGAGCGCGTGATCTTCGGCGCGTTCTACCAGTCGGGCCAGAGCTGCATCGGCGTGCAGCGCATCCTGATCCATGCCGATGTCTATGACCGGTTCCGCGACATGCTGGTGGCAAAGACCGCGACGCTGATCGCGGGCGACCCCAAGGACCGCGACACGTTCATCGGCCCGATGATCCACGAGAAGGAAGCCTCGCGGCTCGACGGCTGGGTGCAGGAGGCGGTGGCCAAGGGCGGCACGCTGCTGTGCGGCGGCAAGCGCGACGGGGCGATGCTCGAAGCGACGCTGCTCGAGAACGTGCCGCACGATGCGAGGATAGTTACCGAAGAGGCGTTCGGCCCGGTCGCGGTGCTCTCCAAATTCACCGATTTCAAGGCGGCAATGGCCGAGGTGAACAACAGCAAGTTCGGGCTGCAGGCGGGCGTGTTCACCCGCGACCTGTTCAAGATGTTCGATTGCTGGGACCACCTGGACGTGGGCGGGGTTGTGATCAACGACGTGCCCAGCTTCCGTATCGACAACATGCCCTATGGCGGGGTGAAGGACTCGGGGCTTGGCCGCGAAGGCATCCGCTTCGCGATGGAAGACATGACCGAGATCCGCAACTTGCTGATCCGGGGCGGCTGAGCGATCAGCCGTCTCCCAGAAGCAGCAGCATGATCGTCGATGTCACGAAAAAGCCCTTGAAGATCGCAAAGGCGGCGATCCAGATGCCCTTGAGGGTGGAGACACCGAGTTCGCGAACGAACCAACGCGTCTGGAGCACCGTGTACCAGATCAGGGTCGCGAGGAAGATCGGGAAGCCGATATACATCCCGTCATAATAGGCGCCCATGATCTCGTATTCGTAGGTCGTGTCGCTCATGAACGCGAGCGCGACATAGTTGGCGAGGCCGAACGGTGCGGCGACGAAGCACTGGCTGTAGAAAGGCGGGCGCAGCGAGACACGATCGATAGCGATCTTGCGATGCCGTAGCAGGTCCATCGCCAGCACCAGCGGATACACGCTGAAGATGAAGGCGGTGAACATCAGATCGTTCTTCCAGTCCTTCAGGAACTCGGGACTGGTGCGCATCGCCTCCTTGACCGCTTCCGGCCCGATGATCGCATCGCTTACCGTGCTCGCCAACGCGATGGTGATCATCAGGAAGACGGGCGGGTTGATCGTGCTTTCATAACGCTGCTGCGGCCGATCATCGAGCTCGTCATCGGCATAGGCCATCATCTTTGTCGGCCGGAACAGCGAGAGCAGAAAGGTGCGCGGATAGAAATACAGCCAGCTGACGATCTCGAACAATATGTCCTCGACCGAACGCAGCAATCCCATGAAGTCCATGGCGAAATCCCCCCAGATCAGGCGGACAGGTCTAACAGCCGTGGTGAAGGTTTCAACGCCGATCAGTTGCCGCCGGCAGGATAACGGATTGCCATCACCTCATATTCCTTCGCCCCTGCTGGCAGCTGCACGGTCCGCAGATCACCCAGCGCAGCGCCCTTGAGCGCGCGGGCGAGAGGAGAGCTCCAGCCGATGCGGCCTGCGCCCGCATCCTGCTCGTCATCGCCGACCAGGGTGAGCGTGCGCCAGTTGTCGTCCTCGTCGGCGATATCGACCTCGGCGCCGAACCAGACGCGGCTCTTGTCGCTCTGCGTCGCCGGGTCGATGACGCGCGCGGCCTTCATCTTGCGGGCGAGCCGATTGAGTTCGCGGTCGATCTCGCGCATGCGCTTGCGACCATAGAGATAGTCGCCATTCTCGCTGCGGTCGCCATTGCCCGCCGCCCAGCTGACGATCTCGACAATGGCCGGGCGCTCGACGCTGAGCAACTGGTCATAGCGTGCCTTCAATGCGGCATAGCCTTGCGGGGTGATGTAGTTAGGGCGGTCCATGGCCTCGCCACATAACGGCAAATTTCGTAACCCTGAACTTGTTTCAGGGTCCATTTTGCCGATTGCGCCTCCGGTCAGCGCGGCACGATGGATGCTGAAACAAGTTCAGCATGACGGTGGAAGCATCAGCCCGGCGTGTTCTTGCCCAGATACCGACTGAGCTTGTCCTTGCCCCGCATCGTGGCGCGCTCGGGGTGCATGACGTCATAGACGACCGCGTTCTCGAGCACCCGCTGGACATAGTTTTTCGTCTCGAAGATCGGGATGCGCTCGACCCATTCTACGATATCGATGCCACCCGTACGCGGGTCGCCATTCGCGCGCAGCCATTTGTTCACATTGCCGGGACCCGCATTGTACGCCGCGACGGCCAAGGGATAGCTGCCGCCGAAATAGTCCATCATGCGGGCAAAATAGCCCGCGCCGAGCTGGATATTGTATCCGGTATCGTCGGTCAGCGCGCCGAGCGAATAGCTCAGCCCCATCTTCCCCGCCTGTTCGCGCGCGGTGCCGGGCATCAGCTGCATCAGCCCGCGGGCTCCTGCATGGCTGACCGCATTGGGGGCATACTGGCTTTCCTGGCGGGTGATCGCGTGGATCATCGTCCAGCTGCTCAGCGCGCCGGGCGGCACGGGCATCTGCGGGAAGGCGACCGATTGCAGGTCATCGACACCCTTGGCGCGCGCTGCCTGGCCGACGATGACCGCAAGGTCGCGCCGCCCGATCTGCCGTGCGAGTTCGGTGGCGAGCACATGCTCTTCTGGGGTCTTGGCAGCGGCAGCCACCGCGCCGAAAAAGCGCCGCTGGGTCGGCCAGTCGCCGCTGCGCGAGATCGCCTGCGTCGCCTGGACCAGCGAGCTGGCGTTGAAGCGCCCGCGCTCGACCGCGCTCACCTGGACGCGCGGCGCAGTGGCGAACGGCGGAATCTCGCGGCCCAGCCGTTCGGTGGCGAGCTGACCGTAATAATGGTCGGGATAGGCGGCTGCCATTTCGAAATAGCGCATCGCCTCGGCCTGGTCGCCCGCGACCGCTGCCGCGCGCCCAGCCCAGTAAAAGCCCTTGGAGCGCGTCTGCGGGGTGCGTGCGCCGCCGCCATAGCGTGCGAACATGCCGATCGCATCGCGCGGACGCCCCAGATTCTGCAGCGCCACTGTGCCTGCCAGCCAGGTCAGGCTGGTATAATCATCGCGAACGCCAAGGCTTTCGTCCGAAATGTCGTGACCGGTCGGGAAGGCATCATCGACCTTCGATGCGATGTCGAAGGCGAGCCCATATTGCCCGTCATTCTGCGCCGCGCGCGCCTGGCTCAGCAGCAGCTCGTACCAGCTTTCGGCATTGACCGGGCGGTATTGCAGCGCGGGCCGGCTGCCGAGCATCTGCCGCGCCAGTGTCCAGTTGCCGGTATCGACCAGCCGCCTGGCGCGCTGCGCGACATAGCCCGCATCGGCCATCGCTTCTGCACCGAGAGATCCGGCGAGCGCATCGGCATCGGGCAGGTTCTTGAGCATCGCGAGCCGCGCCGCGAACACCGCGCGGCGCGCAGGCGATACATAGCCGAACTGCTCCTCGGCATCGGGCGTCGCTTTCGCCCAGAGCAGCGCATCCATCCGCGCGTCGTGATCGGCGGCGGTGAAGTCGGTGGCGAAGCGGCTGGACAGCATCGCCTTGTCTTCGGGCATCATCGTGCCGCCACGCCAGGCGGCGACCGCAACTCCGCGCGCGGCATCGCGCTGACCCACCGCGTCGAGCGCCATGGCATAGCGCGCGCGGCCGACATTGGTCAGCGGCGCAAAGCGGTTGAAATAGGCGACCACCTCCTGCGGCGCGGCGGGGCCTGCACCCAGCGCCTGCTCGGCATTGCGGCGCATCTTGTCCTCGTCGGGCCAGCCGGGGTTGGAGATGAGGAAGCTAGCGAAGGTCGAGAAGGTATAGTTGTTCGGCGTGGTGGTCAGCGCACGCCAGTTGGCGATCGTCCCCGACATGTCCGTCGGCATCGACTGGAGCAGGTTGGCGCGGGCGCGATCCCAGTCGCTGCCATCGCCGCTGCGGCTGGGCACGGCGGCATAATCGGAGGTCTGGTCGCTGGCGAGACAGGCGGCAGGGACGCCCAGCAGGGGCAGGGCGAGCAGCACGGCGGTGCGCCGCGCAATAGCAATTCGTGAAACCATGCTGGACATGATGCGCTTTCGATCCTTATCAGGCGCTGAACACGCAACCTTGTGTGCGAATGGATTGTTCTTGCCTGATTTGCGGGCAAGGTAAAGGAGCTACCCGATGTTTTCCGGCTCAATTCCGGCCCTTGCGACGCCCTTCCGCGACGGAGCGTTTGACGAGCCTGCCTTCCGCGCGCTGATCGACTGGCAGATCGACAACGGCAGTTCCGGCCTGGTCCCCTGCGGCACAACCGGCGAGGCGGCGACCATGTCGATCGAGGAGCATGACTATGTCGTGCGCGTCTGCGTCGAGCAGGCGGCAGGGCGCGTGCCGGTGATCGCGGGTTGCGGATCGAACGACACCAATGTCGCGATCGGTCATATGCTCAATGCGAAAAAGGCCGGCGCGAGCGCCGCGCTGGTTGTGCCGCCTTATTACAACCGCCCCGGCCAGGACGGCGTTCGCGCGCATTTCAAGGCGCTGACCGAGGCGTGCGACCTGCCGATCATGCTCTACAACGTGCCAGCGCGCACGGTCACCGACATCAAGGTCGAGACCATGGCCAAGCTCTCGCGCTTTCCGACGATCATCGGCGTCAAGGACGCGACCGGCGATCTCGAGCGCGTCAGCGCCCAGCGCGCGCAGTGCGGCAAGAAATTCTGCCAGCTGTCGGGCAATGACGAACTGGCGCTGGGCCATCGCGCAATGGGCGGCGTCGGCTGCATCTCGGTGACCGCGAACGTCGCCCCGGCGCTTTGCGCGCAGTTCCAGGCTGCGCTGGCCAAGGGCGATTACAAGACCGCGCTCGCGCTTAACGACCGGCTCTATCCGCTCCATTCGGCGATGTTCTCCGATGCCTCGCCCGGCCCGGTCAAATATGCGCTGCACCGCGTGCGGCCCGATTTCCTTCCCGATCTCAGGCTGCCGATGACCCCGCCCGACAAGAAGAGCCGCAAGGCGGTCGACGCCGCTTTGGTCCATGCCGGGCTGATCTGATGGCGCGGCCCAAGCCCGAGACGTTCGACAAGAAGAAGATCGTCGCCGAGAACCGGCGCGCGCGCTACGATTATGCCATCGATCAGGTCTACGAGGCGGGGATCGCGCTCACCGGCACCGAGGTCAAGTCGCTGCGATTCGGCGAGGGATCGATCGCGGAAAGCTATGCCGAGGTCAGCGACGAGCAGGTCTGGCTGATCAATTCGAACATCCCCGAATTCAGCCATGGCAACCGCTTCAACCACGAGCCCAAGCGCCCGCGCAAGCTGCTGCTCCACGCGCGCGAGATCGCCAAGCTGCACGGCGCGGTCGCGCGCCAGGGGATGACGCTCGTCCCGCTGTCGATCTTCTTCAACGGCCGCGGCCGTGCCAAGGTCGAACTCGCGCTCGCCAAGGGCAAGAAAGCGCCCGACAAGCGCGCGGCGACCAAGGAACGCGAATGGAAGCGCGAACAGGGGCGGCTGCTGCGCGATCGGGGATAAACGGCTCTCTCCGCCTGTCGAAAATTAACCTCGCTTCATAAGATCGCGTGTGCCAGATCACCGCGGCGCGCTATGGGGCGTGCTCGAACGGGGTCGCAGCCCGATTCGGTGATTTCGAATCTGGTAAACGTCGTTTTAATCCGTTGGGGGCTATGGCCTTTTGCGGCGGCGCTCCCACATGGGCCCTGTCGCTGGCAGCGGACAGCAAAGGGCATAGGGTTTTGGAGTTGACGGAAGGCCGTTTCACCCGCTGGGTTGGTCGCAACATGCCGACACGCGAAAGTATGGAGCAGAACCGCTTCATCCGGCCTTTTGCTGCGCGCGTGCTTCGTTCCGAGCTGTGGCGATTTACCCGGCGGTCGGTACCGCGCGGCGTGGCTTTGGGCGTGCTGGTCGGCGTGATTCTGCCGATCGCGCAAATCTTCGGCGCGGCGCTGCTCGCGCTGCCGTTCCGCGCCAATGTTCCTGTCGCCGCGCTGACGACCTTCATCACCAATCCGTTCACCACGCCGCTGCTCTGGGTGGCGGCTTATCATGTTGGCAGCTTCATCCTGCGCGTCGATGCCTCGACCTTTGGCCAACCGGTGGCGACCGCGCTCAACCAGCCGCATGTCGAAACCTGGATGGAATGGCTGACCGGCGCCGCCTCGATCACCGCTTTTGGCCTCGTTGTGCTGGCCATCGTGATGGCGGCGATCGGCTATGTCGCCAGCGCGATCGGCTGGCGCATCTGGATCGCCGGCAAGCGTCGGCGCAGACTGGCCCGCGTGCGCCACCCCTGATCGCTCCGCGCTGGTATTTGCGCCAAACTGCAATTTGTAACGCGATGTTGTTTGCGCTAGCGTCGATCACCTGAACAGTGAGCGAGTTCGCCACGCCAGGGGGATGCGACGACCTTGACCACCACCCGTGCCCGACCCGACCTTGACTGGCCGGAATGGTTGCCTGCACTGCCCGATCCCGACAGTCCCGACGCCCGCATTACCGCGCTGATCATCATCGGCGGTCTCGCCGTCAGCGGCGCGCTGATCTGGCTTGCGCTGGGTGACTGGGTGCCGCTGGCGCTGTTCGCCGGCGGTCTGGTCGCGCTGGCTTCGCTGATCCTGCTGGTGCGTCACCAGTTTCCGCCGCGCAGCGACGTGCAGCGCACGATGCCTGACTGGTCGGTGACCTTTGCCGCGACCGACCACCCGACGATCGCGATTGCCATTACCGACGAGGCAGGGCGGATGATCTGCGCCAACCAGCGCTTCATCGACCAGTTCGGTGCCGAGATGGTGCCGCCGAAATTGTCGCTGGCCGGTCAGGGCGGCGACCTGCTTGCCGAGGCGGGACGCGCCGCCTGGCGCGATGGCGAGGGCAGGGCCGGGGGGCTCGTCGCCGCCGGCGTGCCCATCGATGCCCAGGTGCGCCGTGTCGGGCGCGGGCAGGATTATCTGCTGTGGAAGTTCGAACCGGTCGCACGGCACGATCTCGCGGTTGAGGCCGATGCGATGCTCGTCGGACGTCCGGGCCGCGCGCTGGGTGAGGGCGGCTTCATGGCCGCCGCGATCAGCCCCGAAGGTCGCATCCGCGCTGCCAACAGCGCCTTTGCCGCGCGTGCCGCCGGGGCCGAGGCCGGCAATATCGTCGGGCGCGATCTCGCAAGCTTCCTGCGCGCCGACGAGCGCAACCGCATCTATTTCGAGCGCGAAGGCCGCAAGGGCGTGCCGCTTCGGTTGTTCCACCTGCCGCTGGTCGATCCGCTGCAGGTCACTGATCCTGCCGAGCGCGAGAAGGCGCCTGCGCTGGTCGTGCTGATCGATGAGGATCCGGCGGGCATGGATAAGGGCACCGCGCTCGGCTATGTCCAGACGCTGCTCGGGCTGCTGCCCGTGGGCCTGGCAATGACCGATCGCGACGGGCGCTTCCTGTTCGCCAATGATGCCTTCCTGCGCGCGGCGGGGATTACCGAGGCCGAATTGCCGCCCTATCCGGGCGACCTCGTCGTGCGCGAGGACAAGGGCGCGATAGCCGATGCGGTGCGCCGCCATGCCAGCGGCCAGGCGATGGCGGGCGATGTCGCGCTGCGTCTGCGCAATCAGCCCGACGAGCCGGTGACGCTCTCGCTCGCCAGCCTGCGCGGCATGGGCGATGCTGCGGTGCTGCTCTCGGTCAAGGATAACAGCGAGGAAAGCCGCCTCAAGCGCCAGGTCGCGCAGGCGAGCAAGATGCAGGCGATCGGCCAGCTCGCGGGCGGCGTCGCGCATGATTTCAACAATGTGCTGACCGCGATCATCGGCCATTGCGACCTGATGCTGATGCGGCACAGCCCCGGCGACAGCGATTATGACGACATCCAGCAGATTCGCAGCAATTCGAACCGCGCCGCCTCGCTGACCCGGCATCTGCTCGCCTTCTCGCGCCAGCAGACGCTGCGGCCGCAGGTGCTGCAGCTGCCCGATATCGTCTCCGACACCTCGGAGCTGTTGAAGCGGCTGATCGGCGAGAAGATCGTGCTCGAGGTGCAGCATGACCGCAATCTCGGTCCGGTCCGCGCCGATCCCGGTCAGCTTGAACAGGTGATCGTCAACCTTGCGGTCAACGGGCGCGATGCGATGCTTGCAAAACGGCCACCGGGCGGCACGCTGACCATCCGCACGCGCAAGGTGACCGCAGCCGATGTCCGCGCGATGAACAGCGATATCCTGCCGGTCGACGATTACAGCGCGATCCTGGTGGAGGATGGCGGCACCGGCATGCCGCCTGACGTGCAGGCGCGCATCTTCGAGCCGTTCTTCACCACCAAGGAGGTCGGCAAGGGTACCGGCCTGGGGCTTTCGACCGTGTACGGCATCGTCAAGCAGTCGGGCGGCTATATCTTCGTCGATTCCGAACCTGGCCAGGGCACGACCTTCTCGATCTATTTTCCGGTCTATCGCGGCGGCGCGGTCGAACAGCGCAGCCGCAAGCAGACCACCAAGGTCAATCCAGGCCAATGGGGCCATGCGCGGCTGCTGCTGGTCGAGGACGAGGACATGGTCCGCGCGGTCGCCGAACGGGCGCTGACGCGCCAGGGCTTTACCGTCGTCACCGCGAGCGATGGCGAGGACGGGCTCGAGCGGCTCGGCGATAGCGGGCCGTTCGACCTCGTCGTCAGCGATGTCGTGATGCCCAATTTGGACGGGCCCGGCATGGCGGTCGAGATGCGCAAGCGCATGCCTGGCCTGCCGATCCTATTCATGTCTGGCTATGCCGAGGAAACGCTGCGCCAGAGCATATCGATCGACCAGGTGCACTTTCTGCCCAAGCCGTTTTCGGTTGCGCAGATTGTCGATGCCGTGCACGGCGCGCTCGCCGCATCGGCGCCTCCGCCGAACCAGGCCCCAGCGAATGAAGGAAAGCTACGGACGTGACTGAGTGCAGGACCTTCCTGATCGCCGAGGACGAGGCGATGATTGCGATGCTGCTTGAAGATTTCATCGACCTCGCCGGTCACCAGATTGCGGCGATGGTTGCCAGCCTGGAAGATGGGCTGGCAGCGGTGCAGGCCGGCGGATTCGATGCTGCGATCCTCGACGTCAACCTGGGGCGCGACAAGGTCTGGCCGCTCGCCGATGCGCTGCGCGAGGTCGGTGTGCCCTATATCTTCGCGACCGGGGGCGGCGACACCATCCCGCCCGAACACGCATCCGCACCCACCTTGCCCAAGCCCTATACGCTGGCGTCGCTCGAGGCGGTGCTAGCGCGCATCTGACACGCGTTTTGCCCTTGCGTTCTGCGGCAATGTTCCCTAACTGTTCCAGAAGAACAGATTGGGTACATCACTGAGTCGTTGCGCCGGAGGTCCGGAGCAATTAGGCAGGAAAGGGCATGGCAATGGCCGGGCAGCTTAAACTCATCCAGACCGAAAAAGAGGCAAAATCCATGGACAGGCAAAAGGCGCTCGATGCAGCGCTGGCTCAGATCGACCGGGCCTTTGGCAAGGGGTCGGCGATGCGGCTGGGCTCCAAGGAGGCGATGCAGGTCGAGGCGATCTCGACCGGCTCGCTCGGCCTCGACATCGCACTGGGCGTCGGCGGACTGCCGCGCGGTCGCGTGATTGAGATCTACGGTCCTGAAAGTTCGGGCAAAACCACGCTCGCGCTGCACGTGATCGCCGAGGCGCAGAAGAACGGCGGCACCGCCGCGTTCGTCGATGCCGAACACGCGCTCGACCCGGTCTATGCCAAGAAGCTTGGCGTCAATATCGACGAACTGATCGTGTCACAGCCCGATACGGGCGAACAGGCGCTCGAGATTACCGATACTTTGGTGCGGTCAAACGCGATCGACGTGCTGGTGGTCGATTCGGTCGCCGCGCTGGTGCCGCGTGCGGAAATCGAGGGCGAGATGGGCGACAGCCATGTCGGCCTGCAGGCGCGCCTGATGAGCCAGTCGCTGCGCAAGCTGACCGGTTCGATCAGCCGTTCGCGCTGCATGGTGATCTTCATCAACCAGCTGCGCATGAAGATCGGCGTGATGTACGGCAATCCGGAAACCACCACCGGCGGCAATGCGCTCAAGTTTTACGCGTCGGTGCGTCTCGACATCCGCCGCACCGGTCAGATCAAGGACCGCGACGATATCGTCGGCAACACGACGCGCGTGAAGGTCGTCAAGAACAAGGTCGCCCCTCCTTTCAAGCAGGTCGAATTCGACATCATGTATGGCGAAGGCATTTCGAAGATCGGCGAGATTCTCGATCTCGGGGTCAAGGCGGGCATCGTCGAGAAGGCGGGCAGCTGGTTCAGCCACGATTCGGTGCGCATCGGCCAGGGGCGCGAGAATGCCAAGAATTTCCTCAAGGAAAATCCCGAGATGATGGCCAAGATCGAAGGCCTGATCCGCGGGCAGCAGGACAAGGTGGCCGAAGAGATGATGACCGGCCCCGATGCCGAGGACGATATCGGCGACGATATGTAATCGGCCCCGGATCTTGCCCACTGGCGTTTCGCAAGGGCGGGCGGGCAATCGGTTGGAACAGATCGAAGGGGCAGGGCAGCATGCAAGCGGCTCTGTCCCTTCATTTTTGCGCATATATTGCTTCAATCTCGCTTCAACTCGCCTTATGTCGCAGCCATGACATCGACAAATGACATCCGGCGTTCGTTCCTCGACTATTTCGGGGGCAACGGCCATGACATCGTGCCTTCCGCGCCGCTGGTTCCGCACAACGACCCGACGCTGATGTTCGTCAACGCCGGCATGGTGCCGTTCAAGAACGTGTTCACCGGGCTCGAATCCCGCGCCAATGCGCGTGCCACTTCGTCGCAGAAATGCGTGCGCGCCGGTGGCAAGCACAATGATCTCGACAATGTCGGCTATACCGCGCGACATCACACGTTCTTCGAGATGCTCGGCAATTTCTCGTTCGGCGACTATTTCAAGGAAGAGGCGATCCACCACGCGTGGACGCTGGTCAACAAGACCTGGGGCCTCGCCGCCGACAGGCTGACCGTCACCGTCTATCACACCGATGACGAGGCCTTCGGGCTGTGGAAGAAGATCGCGGGTCTTCCCGACGAGCGCATCATCCGCATCGCCACCTCGGACAATTTCTGGTCGATGGGCGACACCGGGCCCTGCGGTCCGTGCAGCGAGATCTTCTACGACCATGGCGACCATATTTTCGGTGGCCCGCCGGGATCGCCTGACGAGGACGGCGACCGGTTCATCGAGATCTGGAACCTGGTGTTCATGCAATATGAACAGCATGCCGATGGCAGCCGCACCAACCTGCCGCGTCCGTCGATCGACACCGGCATGGGCATCGAGCGCATCGCGGCCGTCATGCAAGGCGTGCACGACAATTACGATATCGACCTGTTCAAGGCGCTGATCGCCGCCTCGGGCCAGGCGACCGGCACGGCGACCACCGGCGGCAATCAGGCCAGCCACCGCGTCATCGCCGATCACCTGCGCGCCACCTCGTTCCTGATCGCCGATGGCGTTCTCCCCGCCAATGAAGGGCGCGGCTATGTGCTGCGCCGGATCATGCGCCGCGCGATGCGCCATGCGCATATATTGGGCGCGGCGGACCCGCTGATGCACCGGCTGGTGCCGACCCTGGTCGCCGAAATGGGCCAGGCGTTCCCCGAACTCGTCCGCGCGCAGCCGCTGATCGAGGAGACGCTCGAGCGCGAGGAAACCCGTTTCCGCCAGACGCTCGACAAGGGGCTGAGGCTGCTCGACGAGGCGACGGCTGACCTCGCCGAAGGCGCGGTGCTTTCGGGCGAGACCGCGTTCCGGCTCTACGACACCTATGGCTTCCCCTATGACCTGACCGAGGATGCGCTGCGCAGCCGCGGCCTCAGCGTCGATCGCGCAGGCTTTGACACCGCGATGGCCGCGCAAAAGGCTGCGGCGCGCGCGGCCTGGAAGGGCTCGGGCGAGGCGGCATCGGCCGAGATCTGGTACGACATCGCCGAACGCGCAGGCGGCACCGAATTCACCGGCTATACCGCGACTGAAGGCGAGGCCGAGGTCGTCGCGCTCGTCCGCGACGGTACCGAGATCGACAGCGCCTCTGCGGGCGATAGCGTCACCATCCTCGTCAATCAGACGCCTTTCTATGGCGAAAGCGGCGGCCAGATGGGCGATGCCGGCGCGATCACGTCGCTGGGCGGGCTCAAAGCTGTGGTCGACGATACCTCCAAGCCGCTCGGTCGCCTGCACGCGCATCAGGCGCGGATCGAAACTGGCAGCATCAAGGTCGGCGACACCGTGCATCTCGCGGTCGATGTCGAGCGCCGTGACGCGCTGCGCGCCAACCACAGCGCGACGCATCTGCTGCACGCGGCCTTGCGCAATCATCTCGGCGGCCATGTCACGCAAAAGGGTTCGCTGGTTGCTCCCGACCGTCTGCGCTTCGACTTCTCACACCCCAAGGCGCTGAGTGAAGCCGAAATCGCTGCGATCGAGGCCGAGGTGAACGCGGAGATCCGCGCCAACGAGGCGGTGACGACGCGGCTGATGAGCCCCGATGATGCCGTCCAAGCGGGCGCGCTCGCGCTGTTCGGCGAGAAATATGGCGAGGAAGTCCGCGTGCTCTCGATGGGCCGCGCGACCGACAAGCATTATTCGGTAGAATTGTGCGGCGGCACGCATGTCCGCGCATTGGGCGATATCGGCATCTTCCGCATCGTCAGCGAGAGCGCTGTGTCGAGCGGCGTCCGCCGGATCGAGGCGCTGACCGGCGAGGGCGCGCGGCAGTGGCTGGTGGCGCGCGACGAACGGGTCAAGGCGATCGCCGCCCTGGTCAAGACGTCGCCCGACGAGGTCGAGGCGCGCATCGCATCGCTGGTCGAGGAACGCCGCGCGCTCGAACGGGAACTCGCCGAAGCCCGCAAGGCGCTGGCGCTGGGCGGAGGTGCGGGCAAGGCTGGACCGGCGGTGGAGAGCATCGGCGGCGTCAGCTTCCAGGCGCAGGTGATCGACGGGCTCGACCCCAAGGAACTGCGAGGGCTGCTCGATCAGGCCAAGTCGGCGCTTGGATCGGGCATCGCGGTGATGGTTGCGACCAATGACGGTCGCGCGGCCTTTGCGGCTGCCGTCACCGACGATCTGACCGGTCGCTTCAGCGCGGTCGATCTGGTGCGCGCAGGCGTCGAGGCGCTGGGCGGCAAGGGCGGCGGCGGCCGTCCGGACATGGCGCAGGGCGGTGGTCCTGATGCCAGCAAGGCGGAAGCGGCTGTGGCAGCAGCGCGCGCTCTGATCGAGAACGCAGCCGCGCCTGCTTGATTGAGAGATCCCCTGCGAAGGCGGGGGGCATTCATGGGATTCCAGCAAACGGGTCCCCTGCGAAGGCAGGGGCCCATCACCTTCACTTGCCTTCCGCGCGGATGGTCATTGGTTTTGGTGGACGATCCGCTGCACGCCGGGCCGGTGATGATAGCCTGACAGCTCTGGAGATGGGCCCCTGCCTTCGCAGGGGACCGGCACAGGGGCTGGCCACTGGAACGCCAAGCATAAAAAAGGGCTGCGAAACCATATGGTTTGCAGCCCTTTTTGATAGCGTCCCTCATGCGAGGGGCGGTTCTCAGCCCTTCTTGAGCGAGATGCCGCCAAAGCGCTTGTTGAAACGGGCGACCTGGCCACCCGAGTCCATCAGGCGCTGGTTGCCACCGGTCCAGGCCGGGTGCGAAGTCGGGTCGATATCCAGCTGCAGCGTGTCGCCTTCCTTGCCCCAGGTCGAGCGGGTCTGGTACACGGTGCCGTCGGTCATCTTCACATTGATCATGTGGTAATCGGGATGGATATCGTTCTTCATCGTCGTTGTCCTTGAATATGGCTGGTTCCGACCAGCCCGCAGGATGAATGGGAAGCGGCGCGCATAACGCTGCGCGCCGCCAAAAGCAAGGGATTTACAAGCGCCGCCGGATCAGGCGGGCGGGTCGGCAATCATCGCGGTAAAGCCGACCTCGCAGGCCAGCTTGCCGTTCATTTCCGCGCGTGCCTTGAACTTGCACACCTTGGCGCGCTTCTGCTCGAACTCGGCATGCAGGTCGAGCAGCACGCCGGGTTCGACCGGAACGCGGAACTTGGCGCCATCGATCGCCATGAAATAGACGAGCTTGCCCGAGCCTGCCAGGCCGAGCGATTCGACCGCCAATATACCCGCCGCCTGCGCCAGCGCCTCGACGATAAGGACGCCGGGCATGATCGGGCGGGCAGGGAAGTGGCCCTGAAAGAACGGCTCGTTCATGCTGACCGCCTTGATCGCATGGATCGACTGGTCGATGTCCAGCCGCGCCACGCGGTCAACGAGCAGCATGGGGTAGCGGTGCGGAAGCGCCGCCATCACCTTGGCAATGTCGTAGTTCAGCTCGCCCTCGGTCATGACCAGAGCTTACCGGCCTTCAGGCTGCTGTGCGGCCGGGGCTGCCTGCTGCTGACCCTGAGCGGCCTGCTGCGCAGCCTGCTGCTCGCGCTGCTGACGCGGCAGCCAGCCCTGCGGCGGAACCAGCTGAGCGGTCGGGATCAGCGCGTTCAGCTCGGCGGTGATGTCCTTGGTGATGTCATAGCCATCGGCGCGGGCGAGCGTCGCGCCGGCTTCGAGCACGATGCTGACCTTGCGCTTGGTCATCGCCTGACGGACCGCCTGGTCGAACTTGTCGCTGATCTGTTCGAGCACATAGGCTTCCGACAGCGCGACCGGCTGCAGGATTTCCTGCACTTCCTGCGAACCCTGCTCGCGCAGCTGCTGGATCTGGCCCAGCTGCTGCTGCAGCGCGGCCTGGTTCTGCTGCGCGTTGGGGGCCTGGACATCGGTGTTGAACTTGTTCACCAACGGTTCGAGCTGCTGGCGGATCTGGTTCGACTTGGCCTGGGCGGCGTCATACTGCGCCTTGTAGGTCGTCGGACGCGCGGTGTTGGCATTGACGAAGGCCGAGGATTCGACCACGGCGCGGCGCTGATCGGCCACGGCGATGCCAGCCACGGTCTGTGCCGCAACAGGAGCGATCGCGCCCGAAGCCAGGGTGCCGGCAGCCATCAGGGCTGCGGCGGTGCATTTGAGAAGAAGTTTCATCAGAACTGGGTCCCTACGTTGAATGTGAATAGACGGGTGTCGTCGCCAGGCTCCTTGAGCAGGGCGCGGGCAATATCGATGCGGAACGGGCCGAAGGGCGAGTTCCAGTTGACGCCAAAGCCGACGGTGACGCGCGGCTTGGGCGAATCGCCGAAGAACTGTTCGGTAAAGGCAAGGCTCGGCGTGTTGGGCTGACCGGCGGCATTGGTCGCATTGGTCACGGTGTTGATCACCTGATTGCCCTGCTGATCGGTTCCGATCTCCAGATATTGCAGATTGCCGTTTGCGTCGCGGTTCTGCGGAGTCTGCAGCAGCGGCCGCACCACGCCGAAGACGGCACCGGCATCGACGAAGACCGACGGACGCAGGCCAAGCTCGCGAGCGCCGCTGCCCAGCGGGATGTCGAGCTCGGCACGGGCGAGATAGTAATAACGACCGCCAAGCGCGTCATCGACGCGGTTGCGGCGACCGGTGACGGGTGTGTTGACGATCGCGCCGTTGACGATCTCGGGCGTGAAGCCGGTGCGGATCACGCGCGGGCCGACGCCGCGGATATCGAAACCGCGGATCTGCGGCTGGCCCAGGAAGAAGCGGTCGGTCAGGCGAATATCGTCAATCCCCTGAGCCGGCGTACCGCGGTCCTCGAAGGCGATGATATGGCCACCTTCTGCCGCGATGGTGAAGATGAACCCGCTGCGGCCGATGCGCCAGTGCTTGGACGCGTTGAGGCGCGTGCGCAGATAACTCACCGCACCGCCAAGGCCGGCAAAGTCCTGCGACAGCGTCACGTTCTGGCCGCGCGTGGGACGGATGCGGTTGTCGCGATTGTCATAGATCAGCGAATAGCCGATCAGCGAGGTCGTGCGCTGTCCCAGGTTGTCGCACAGGAAGAAGCCTGCGCGGACCGGGTCGCATTCCAGCGTGCCGTTTCCGTCAAGGTCGGAGAAGAACTGGGTACGGTCGAGCGTGACGTCGTCGACCGTCAGCGAGTAGCGCAGCAGCGCCGAGACATATTCGGTCAGCGGCACGCCAAGGCGGAACGATGCGCCGGTGGTCAGCTGTTCGAACGTGGTGTTGCGCGAATTGCCGACGAAGTTGAAGCTGTTGAGATCGCGGCGGAAGATATCCGCACCGAACGAGATGTTCTTGTCGAACACATAGGGTTCGGTGAAGCTCAGGTTGATGCCTTGCGAGAACTGCGAGTAGTTGATGCTCAGGCCGACGGTCTGGCCCTTGCCGCGGAAGTTGCGCTGGCGGATCGAGGCCTGGAGGATGAAATTCTCAATCGACGAGAAACCGGCGGAGAGCTGAAGCTCGCCGGTCGCCTTTTCCTCGACATTGGCTTCGAGGATGATGCGATCGGGCGCGCTGCCCTGCTTCTGCTCGATCTCGAACTTTTCCTGGAAATAGCCGAGCGAGTTGATGCGGTTTTCCGAGCGCTTGACCAGGAAGCTGTTGAACGCGTCGCCCTCGTTCAGGCGGAACTCGCGCCGGACGATCTTGTCCTGGGTCAGCGTGTTGCCGTTGATGTCGATCCGCTCGACATAGACGCGCGCCGATTCCGCCAGCTCGAACGTGATGTCCATGGTGAGCGTTTCGCGGTTGCGGTTGAAATTGGGCCGCACGTCCGCAAACGCATAACCGAACAGGCCTGCGGTTTCGCTGAGCTGCTCGACAGTGTCCTCGACCAGCTTGGCATTGTACCAGTCGCCGGTCTTCATCGGCAGCTGGGCCTTGAGGCCATCTTCGGAAAAGTCGCGAATCTGGCTGTCGACGCCGACATCGCCGAACTTGTAGCGATCGCCTTCCTCGACGACATAGGTGATGATGAAGTCGCGCTTGTCGGGGGTCAGCTCGGCCACGGCAGAAATGACGCGGAAATCGGCATAGCCCTGGGTCAGATAGAACTGGCGCAGCTTCTGCTGGTCATAGGCCAGCTTGTCGGGATCGTAGGAATCGCCCGAGCTGAAAAAGCGGTAGAAGCGCGACTGCTTGGTCGCCATCTCGCCGCGCAGTTCGCCGTCGGAGAATTTCTCGTTGCCCAGAATGTTGATCTGGCGAACCTTGGAGCGCGGACCTTCGTTGATCTCGAAGACCACGTCGACGCGGTTCTGGTCCTGCTGCACCATCTTCGGCTCGACTGTGGCGGCAAAGCGGCCCTGGCGCTTGTAGAGTTCGATTATGCGCGCGACGTCGGCGCGCACCTTGGTGCGGGTGAAGATCTGGCGCGGCGCAAGGCGGATTTCGGGAAGGATCTTGTCTTCCTTGATGCGCTTGTTGCCTTCCAGGATCACGCGGTTGATGACCGGGTTTTCCTTGACGTCTATGACCACCGCGCCGTCATTGTTGCGGATAGCGACATCGGCGAACAATTCGGTTTCGAACAGGTCGCGCAGTGCCTGGTCGGCCGCGACCTGGGTGTAGACATCCCCGACGCGCAGCTGGATGTACGAACGCACGGTATCGGCCTCGATGCGCTGCGATCCGTTCACGGTGATCGAGCGGATTTGCTGGCCTGCAGGCGGCACCACGGCAGCGGGAGCCGACGCCTGTGGCGGTGCGGGAGGGGCTGCCGGCCCTGCAGCCTGGGCGAAGGCGGCGCTTGCAGTTCCCGCCAGAACGGTGGAACTCAGCAACAGGCCGAGGGCACGCGCGCCGATGGCGATTTTCTGTTCAGATTTCACGAAAAAAAGACCCACCCTAAGCCAAAAAACACCGGACGGTCCCTGCATTGCCGTCCGATAACCCGCCCCGGTGCGCAATCCCCTGCATCATCCGCTGCAATCAATCAACCCGTCTTTCAGCCGAGCAGGCCGAACGATGCCAGATCGTTGACGGTCACGAACACCATCAGGGCCAGCACGGCTGCCAGGCCCGAACGGAAAGCCCATTCCATGACCTTGGGGTTGACCGGTTTGCGCCGGATTCCCTCGATCGCATAGAATAGCAGATGACCGCCATCGAGCATGGGAATTGGCAGCAGGTTGATGAACCCCAAATTAATTGAGATCAGCGCGATGAAGAAGATGAAATCGTCGAGCCCCGCCGAGAGCTGCTCGCCCGAAACCTGCGCGATTTTCAGCGGTCCGCCGAGTTCCGAAACCGAGCGGCGGCCGGTGATGACCTGGCCCAAGGTGGCGACCATGAGCCGCACGATATCGCCGGTTCGCTCGACGGCGACGATCGGAGCCTCGACCAGCGAGACGGGGCGCATGACGGGCTTGGCCGACATGATGCCGAGGCGGCCAATGCGATATTCGTTTCCGAACCGGTCCTTCTGAATCTCGGTTCCGATCTTGAAATCGAATTCGCGGACCTGCCCGGCGCGCTCGGCGCGCAGGGTGATGCGTTCATCGGGCCGGTGCGCAATGCGGCGACCCAGTTCGTCGAACCACTCGATCCGTTCGCCATCGACCGACACGATGCGGTCGCCGGGCAGTAGACCAGCTTCTGCCGCCGCTGAACCGGGTAGCACGCCCGCGACCACCGGCGGCGTTACGCTCTTGCCGTAAGCGAAGGCGAAACCGGCAAGGATCAGGATGGCGAAGAGGAAGTTGATCGCGGGGCCTGCAAACACGATCAGCGCGCGCTGCCACAGGGTCTTGGACTGGAAGGTGCGGTTGCGCTCTTCGGCGGGAAGCGCGACCCAATTGGGGTCGGCGCGGCTGGATGGGTCCATATCGCCTGCGAATTGGACATAGCCGCCGAGCGGCAGCATGCCCAGCTTCCAGCGGGTGCCTCGCTTGTCGGTCCAACCGGCGATCTCGCGACCGAAGCCGATCGAGAAGGATTCCGCCTTCACTCCGAACCAGCGTCCGACCAGATAATGGCCCATCTCGTGGACGAAGACCAAAGGTCCGAGCACGAGCAGAAAGGCGAAGACGGTCAGCAACAAGCCGGGATTTTCGTTCAAGGGTCAGTTCCTGGTTCGCACCGCGGCGGCAGCATGCTCGCGCGCTTCTCGATCTATCGCCAGCACATCCTGCAGGCTTTGCGGGTCTTGCGGGCTATAGCCTGCCAGAACCTCCGACACAATTGCGGCAATATCGAGGAATCCGATCTCTTCCTTCAGAAACGCGGCCACCGCGATTTCGTTTGCCGCATTGAGGATGGCGGGGGCGCCGCCGCCGGCGGCAATCGCCTGGCGGCAGATGCCGGGGCCGGGAAAGCGTTCGTCGTCCAGCGGTTCGAAGGTCAGCTGGCCGATGGTCGCAAGGTCCAGCGGCGCGCAATCGGTGGCGATCCGGTCGGGCCAGGCGAGCGCCGAGGCGATCGGGATGCGCATGTCGGGCGCGCCCAATTGTGCCAGCGTCGAACGGTCGCGATATTCGACCATCGAATGGATGACCGATTGCGGGTGGACGAGGATGCGTATGGCATCGAGCCCGACCGGGAAGAGGTGATAGGCCTCGATCAGTTCGAGCCCCTTGTTGAACATGGTAGCGCTGTCGACCGAGATTTTTGCGCCCATCGACCAATTGGGGTGCGCGACCGCCTGGGCCGGGCCCGCGGCGCGCATCTGGTCGAGCGTCCAGCTGCGGAACGGGCCGCCGCTCGCGGTCAGCGTGATGCTTTGTACCTGATCATAGGAGGCGCCCGCAAGGCACTGGAAGATCGCGTTATGTTCGGAATCGACCGGGAGCAGGGTCGCGCCCGAGCTGCGCGCCGCCTCGATCATCAGCGCGCCCGACGAGACCAAAGCCTCCTTGTTGGCGAGCGCGACGCTGCGTCCGCGCAGCAGGCTGCGCATGATTGGCGCGAGGCCCGCACAGCCGACAATCGCGGCCATGGTCCAGTCGGCATCGAGATCGGCCGCGTCGAGCAAAGCCTGAGGGCCCGACCAGGCCTGGGTGGCGCTGCCCTGAAGCGCATCGGCCAGCGCCTGATGCTGCGCCGGATCGCCGATCACCGCGACCTCGGCGGAGAATTCGCGCGCGAGCTTCGCGAGGCCCTCCGCATCGCTGTTCGCGGTCAGCGCGACGATGCGATAGGCCGAAGGGTTGAGGCGGATGAGATCGAGCGTCGAGGTGCCCACCGATCCGGTTGCGCCGAAGATGCTGATCGAGCGCGGCTCAGCGGACGGCGGCGGCACGATCAGGCCGGGAGAGAGCGTTTCGGGGCGCGACATGGAATGCTTATCCTAGCGCCCAAAATGCGTTGGCTGCAACCAGAGTTGCAACGATCGGTGCAACCGGGACAAGTCCGTCGACGCGGTCGAGAATGCCGCCATGTCCGGGGATCAGCGTGCCCGAATCCTTGACGCCCGCCTGGCGCTTCATCCAGCTCTCCAGAAAATCGCCCATTTGCGCAACGATGGCGAGCGGTGCGCTCGCCAGCACCAGGATATAGGGCAGATCGAAATGCTCGCGCAGCAGCATCGCGAACAGCAGCGCTGCCGTCATGCCGCCCGCCAGTCCCGCCCAGGTCTTGCTGGGGCTGATCGACGGGGCGATCTTGGGCCCGCCGATGCCGCGCCCGGCGAAATACGCGCCGATATCGGTCGCCCAGACCGTCGCCATCGTCCAGAAGGCGAGCAGCAGGCCATTGTCCTGCTGACGCAGATAGAGCAGCGCCATGACCGGCAGCGCGCAATAGAGCACGCCCCAGGCGAGCCGGAAGCCGCGATCGATCGTCGCGATGAAGAAAGCGCCGCCGATGATGAAGCCAAGCGACAGAAAGCCCGGGCCATCAGCAAAGGGTGAAAGCATCGACAAGGGCGCCATCAGCGCCAGCATCGACAGACGCCGGCGCTCCATCCGCCCGACCAGCCCGGCCCATTCGTGCTGCATCGCCAGCGCACCTGCCATCAGCAGAAGCCAGAAGGCAATGCCGCCCAGCCACAGCGCGGTCCCGGCGATCGCCACCAGCACTACGCCCGAAACCGTGCGGATCGCGAGATCCTGGCCGAACAGGGACCGCTTCACCGGTTCAGCGGCCACCAAAGCGCCTTTCGCGGGTGGCATAGGACTGGAATGCCTCGGCGAGCGAATTCCCGTCGAAATCGGGCCAGAGCGTGTCGGTGAAATAGAGCTCGGCATAGGCCGCCTGCCAGAGCAGGAAGTTGCTCAGCCGCTGCTCGCCCGAGGTGCGGATCAGCAGGTCGAGCGGGGGCAGGTCGCTGGTATCAAGCATCGCATCGATATGCGCCGCCTCGATTGCGTCTGCGTTGACCTCACCGCGCGCAGCCGCAGCGGCAAGCGCACGCGCGGCACGCACGAGCTCGTCCTGCGCACCATAATTGAGCGCGATGACGAGCGTCGTGCCGCTGTTATGCGCGGTGCGCTGCACGACATCGTCGATCATTTCGACCAGATCGGGCGCGAGCACGCGATAATTGCCGATGATCTTGAGCCGCACGTTGTTGGCGATGAACTCGTCGACATCGGCGCGGATGAAATGCCTGAGCAGCCCCATCAGGTCCGAAACCTCGTCCTCCGGACGCTTCCAGTTTTCCGACGAGAAGGCGTAGAGCGTCAGCGCCTCGAGCCCCATGTCGCGGGCCGCCCGCACGGTTGTGCGTACGGCCTCGACGCCCTGTTTGTGGCCGACAAAGCGGGGCAGGTTGCGCCGCGCGGCCCATCGGCCGTTGCCGTCCATGATGATGGCGGCGTGGCGCAACCCGCAGGCAGGTGCCAGCCCCGCATGTGCAGGCGCTGCGGAATGCGCCTCTGCCTTGGACAGCTTGGGGCCGGGCCGAAAGATCACTGGCCCAGAATTTCTTTTTCTTTCTGCGTCGCGGCGGCATCGGCCTGGGCGATCATGTCGTCGGTCAGCTTCTGCACCTCGGTCTCGAAGCGCTTGCGCTCGTCCTCGCTGATCACGCCCTTCTTCTCGTCGGTCTTGAGCGAATCCATGCCGTCGCGGCGGACGTTGCGGATCGCGACGCGCGCCTTTTCGGCATATTGGCCGGCGAGCTTCGCGAGCTCCTTGCGGCGTTCTTCGGTGAGGTCGGGGATCGGCAGGCGCAGCGTCTGGCCATCGACGATCGGATTGAGGCCAAGGCCTGCCGAACGGATCGCCTTGTCCGCCGGGCCGACATTCGACTTGTCCCAGACCTGCACCGACAGCATGCGCGGCTCGGGCGCGGAGACGGTGGCGATCTGGGTCAACGGCATGTGCGCGCCATAGACTTCGACCGTCACCGGATCGAGCAGCGTGGTGTTGGCGCGTCCGGTGCGCAGGCCCGAAAGGTCGCCCTTCAGCGATTCGACCGCGCCGTTCATCCGGCGCTCGAGATCCTTCTTGTCAAACTGTGCCACTGGTTCAGTCCTTCTGATGTACGGTTGTCGCGGTGCCTTCGCCGCTCAGAACGCGGGCGAGATTGCCCTGTTCGCGGATCGAGAACACCACGATGGGAATGGAATTGTCGCGGCAGAGCGCCACGGCGCTGGCGTCCATGACCTTGAGATTGTCCTGCAACACCCGGTCATAACTCAATGTTTCGTAACGCACGGCGGTGGGATCAAGCTTGGGATCGGCATTGTACACGCCGTCGACGCTGGTTCCTTTCAGTAGCGCATCGCATTTCATTTCGGCCGCGCGCAGTGCCGCGCCGGAATCGGTGGTGAAATAGGGCGCGCCGACGCCCGCGGCGAAGATGACCACGCGGCCCTTTTCGAGATGGCGCTGGGCGCGGCGGCGGATCACCGGCTCACACACCTTGTCCATCTCGATCGCGGATTGCACGCGGGTGGGGACGCCCATCTGCTCGAGCGCGCTCTGCATAGCGAGCGCGTTCATCACCGTGGCGAGCATGCCCATATAATCGGCCTGCGCACGGTCCATGCCCTTGGCAGCGCCTGCCATGCCGCGGAAGATGTTGCCGCCGCCGATGACCAGGCAGATTTCGAGCCCGGTATCCTTGGCCGCCTTCACCTCTGCGGCCATGCGTGCGACGGTGGCGGGATCGATGCCATACTGGCCGTCGCCCATCAGGGCTTCCCCCGACAGCTTCAGGAGGATGCGGCGGTAGGATGCGATGGTCATGAATGTTCCGGTATCTGGAATGAAATGCGGCGCTTCTGGCCGAGTGGCGCGCACCATAGTCAGTGCATCCGGCACTGCCAAGCACGTTCCTGCACAGTTTGACGTCACGCGATCGATCGAGCGTCGCGGACGCAAAAACAGCGGGCAGCCCCAGGGGCCACCCGCCGTCTTTTTGCTGAAAGGCTAAAGGCTTAGAGGCCTGCAGCCGCCGCGACTTCCGCCGCGAAATCAGTTTCTTCCTTTTCGATGCCTTCGCCGAGCTGGAAGCGGACATAGTCCTTGAGCACGATCTTGCCGCCTGCGTCCTTGGCAGCCTTGGCCACCACGTCGGCGATCGGGGTCTTGTTGTCGATCACGAACAGCTGGCTGAGCAGCGCGTTTTCCTTGGCGAACTTGGCGATCGCGCCATCGACCATCTTGGCCTGCACTTCGGCGGGCTTGCCGCTTTCCGCCGCCTTTTCCTCGGCGATCTTGCGTTCGCGCGCGATCAGTTCGGCATCGAGGCCGTCGGCGTTCAGCGCCAGCGGGAAGGCAGCGGCAATGTGCATGCCGATCTGCTTGCCCAGCGGCTCGAGCACGTCGGCAGCGACATCGCCTTCGAGCGCGACGAGCACGCCGATCTTGCCAAGGTTCGGCGCGACGGCATTGTGCATGTACGACACGACAACGCCCTGATCGACCGAGACGGTCTTGATGCGGCGGATCGACTGGTTTTCGCCGATCGTGGCGATCGAGCTGGTCAGCTTGTCGCCGACGCTGCCGCCATCGGGATATTCAGCCGACTTGAGCGCCTCGACATCGTCCCCGGTGGTCAGGGCGACCGAGGTCACCTTGCGGACGAAATCCTGGAACTGGTCGTTCTTGGCGACGAAGTCGGTCTCGCTGTTCACTTCGACGGCGACGCCCTTGAGACCCGAAACTTCGATGCCGACCAGACCTTCGGCGGCGGTGCGGCTCGACTTCTTCTGCGCGGTGGCCAGGCCCTTGGCGCGCAGCGCGTCGACGGCGGCCTCGATATCGCCATTCGCTTCGGTCAGCGCCTTCTTGGCGTCCATCATGCCAGCGCCGGTGCGCTCGCGCAGTTCCTTGACAGTAGCAGCGGTTACAACAGCCATGTTCGTGTTCCTTGTTTTGAATATGGACGCAGGGGCCACGGGTGCGGGCCAATGCCCGGCCCGTAGCCCCTGCATGTGTCAGTTTTGTGCAAGCAGGGCAGGGCTGGACCCCGCCCGGCTCGATCAGCCAATCCGATTAGGCAGCGTCGCCGGCATCTGCAGCGGCGTCTTCCAGCGCGGCTTCTGCCGGCGGTTCGGCCATTTCGCCGACGTCCGCGCCCGACGCGACGGCAGCACCGGTGCGGCCCTTGGTGGCAGCAGCGGCGACGGCGTCGCAATACAGGCGCACGGCGCGCGCGGCGTCGTCATTGGCGGGAACCGGGAAGGCGATGCCCTGCGGATCGACGTTCGAATCGAGGATCGCGATCACCGGGATGCCGAGAACATTGGCTTCCTTGATGGCCAGGTCTTCCTTGTTCGCGTCGATCACGAACATCACGTCGGGAATACCGCCCATGTCGCGGATGCCGCCGAGCGACAGTTCCAGCTTGTCGCGCTCGCGGGTGAGCTGCAGCACTTCCTTCTTGGTAAAGCCCGAGGTGTCGCCAGCGAGCTGCTCTTCGAGCATCTTGAGGCGCTTGATCGAGCCCGAGATGGTCTTCCAGTTGGTGAGCATACCGCCCAGCCAGCGGTGGTTGACGAAATGCTGGCCGCTGGCGCGGGCCGCTTCGGCGATCGGGGCCTGGGCCTGGCGCTTGGTGCCGACGAACAGCACCTTGCCGCCCGCCTGAACGGTGGCCGAGACGAATTCGAGCGCGCGTGCGAACAGCGGCACGGTCTGCGACAGGTCGAGGATGTGGATGCCATTGCGTGCGCCGAAGATATACGGCTTCATGCGCGGGTTCCAGCGGTGGGTCTGGTGGCCGAAATGCGCGCCGGCTTCGATCAATTGCTGCATGGTGACGACAGGTGCCGCCATAGGGATTTCCTTTCCGGTTGTGCCTCTGGAAGACGGGAACCTTGTGGGCCTGACCCTCAAAGGGTGGCCGGGGCACCGGTATGTGTGTCTTCCATGTGGATTGCATGCGGCACAGCGCCACGTGCGAGCGGCCCCTTAGGCGAACTGGCGCACGAAATCCAGCCTCAAAATGTGCGACGAACCGAATTTTCCGGTTGACGGGCCGAAACAGAAGTGGAACAAAACACATACAAAGAGGGTCAAGGGCTCCGGATCGTCCCGATATGGAACCAATGCCTGTCCACTGAGTTATCCACAATGTTCCACCGGGCTCCAATCCGGCGGACGCAAGTCAGGATGTAGCGTTATGTTTGCTGTAGCCATTGCCCTGTTCTTCGCCGCCGCCGCAATTGGGGCCGTGCTGGTCATTGCCCAGTCGTTCGCAGGATCGGCAGAGCGCTTCGATGCGCTGTTCGCCGCCTATCGCGCTGCAGGACAGGGGCGGGTTGCTCAGGGCCAGATGCGTGCTGTCGCGACCTATGTTCCGAACCGCGCGCCCGATTACAGCCCGCGCAACGTGATCGCGATGCCGGTTCGCGGCAGCGTCCGCGTCAGCCAGCCGGATTGGCGCGCTGCCGCTTGACCCTGGCGTAGGATACGATGCCGAACGGGATCAGCGCCAGATAGATCAGGCAGATTGCCGTCAACGTGATGAACGGCACGGTGAGCAGCGACGCTGCCGTAATTGCAAACACCGCCAGCGCTTCGAGGCGAATGTTCTTGCGCACGTTGAGCGACGACCAGCTGAAGGTCGCGACATTCGATATCATCAGAAATGCGATCAGCAGAACCCATGGGCCGATGACACTATAGTGTCGGAACAAGTCCTCACCGGTCTCGATCCACAAATAGAGTGGCAGCATGGCCAGGCCGGCGCCGGCCGGGGCCGGAATGCCGGTGAGATAGCCCGCGGACTTGTGCGGCTGATCCTCCAGATCGATCTGCGCGTTGAACCGCGCCAGCCGCAGCGCGCAGCATACCGCTAGCGTAAGCGCGATGAGCCAGCCGAAGCGCGGAAGCTCGTTCAATGACCACAGAAACAGGACAAGGGCAGGCGACACACCGAACGCGATCGAATCCGCCAGCGAGTCCAGTTCGGCCCCGAACCGGCTTTGCGCCTTGAGCATTCGCGCGACGCGTCCGTCGATCCCGTCGAGCACGCCCGCCAGCACGATAGCGCCTGCTGCCAGCGGCCATTGGTCCTGCAAGGCGAAGCGGATGCCGGTAAGCCCGCAGCACAAGGCGCTGGCGGTGATAGCGTTGGGAACCATCGCGCGCAGCGTCAGTCCTTCGCGCAGGCGAAACCGGCGTCCCGCCAGATAACGGATCGGGCCACGGCGTCCGCGACGCTCCAACGGATCGCGCTCGCTCATGCCGTCATGCTCCTTGAAGGACCGGATGCCGGGGCAGCGGAGTGTTGCATCAATGCGCGATCCCTTCGCGCACCGGTGCGTCACCGACAATGCCGAGCACGGTTTCACCCGCGACAATCCGCTGGCCCTTGACAACATTGGGCGCGGTGCCGCGCGGCAGATAGACATCGACCCGGCTGCCGAAGCGGATCAGCCCGACGCGCTGGCCGACGGCGACGAAATCGCCTTCCTTGACGAACGGTACGATACGGCGGGCGACCAGCCCTGCAATCTGGGTGAACCCGATGCGCAGACCGTCCGACCGCTCGACCATGATGTGCTGGCGCTCGTTCTCGTCGCTCGCCTTGTCGAGATCGGCATTGAGGAACTTGCCCGAGATATAGACGATGCGCCGGATGGTACCGCCGATCGGCGCGCGGTTGATGTGCACATCGAACACGCTCATGAAAATCGATACGCGCCAAAGCGGATCGGGCCCCAGTCCGTCATGGTCGGCCAGCTCGATCGGCGGCGCGACCTCCTGGATCAGCGTCACCAGACCATCGGCCGGCGCGACGACAAAGCGCTCGTCGAGCGGCGTGACCCGGGCGGGGTCGCGGAAAAAGGCAAGGATCCACAAGGTGAGCCCGCCCATCGGCCAGGCCAGCGTTTCCCAGGCCATCAGCGCGAAGATAAGCGTGATGCCTGCTGCGATAACGGCGAATTTGCGACCTTCGGGATGGACCGGGGGCAGGCTCCAGCTCGCCAGGCCCTTGCCCCGGTTATCCAGTAATTCTTGCGACATGCCCGCCCTCTTAGGGACACTGGCCGGGTGTGACAACGGCCAATGGCCCCGCAATGCGGTGAATGCTGCGCTGCGGCATAAACTTGCTAGTGATTTGCAATACTGAAAGTGCGGCGATTGCGCTGATCCGCAAGGTTGAAACCTCGCCCGACTTTGCTAAGAGCGTCCCAGATTTCCTGATTCCTCCCTAGCAAGAAGGCGCAAAATCCGCATGGCAAAGATCAAGGTGGCCAAGCCCGTCGTCGAAATCGACGGCGATGAAATGACCCGCATCATCTGGGAGTGGATCCGCGAACGCCTGATCCTGCCCTATCTGGACATCGACCTGAAATATTACGATCTGTCGATCCAGAAGCGCGACGAAACCAACGACAAGATCACCGTCGACGCCTCGAACGCGATCCGCGAGCATGGCGTCGGCGTCAAGTGCGCCACCATCACGCCCGACGAGGCACGCGTCGAGGAGTTCAACCTAAAGAAGATGTGGAAGTCGCCCAACGGCACCATCCGCAACATTCTGGGCGGCGTCGTGTTCCGCGAGCCGATCGTGATCTCGAACATTCCGCGGCTGGTGCCCGGCTGGACCGACCCGATCGTCGTCGGCCGTCATGCGTTCGGCGACCAGTACAAGGCCACCGATTTCCGCGTTCCCGGTCCCGGCAAGCTGCGTCTGGTGTTCGAGGGCGAGGACGGCACCACGATCGACGAGGAAGTGTTCCAGTTCCCCTCGTCGGGCGTTGCTATGGCGATGTACAATCTCGATGACTCGATCGCCGATTTCGCACGCGCATCGATGAACTATGGCCTCGATCGCGGCTGGCCGACGTACCTCTCGACCAAGAACACGATCATGAAGGCCTATGATGGCCGCTTCAAGGACATCTTCGAGGAGATTTACGAGAAGGAATTCAAGACCAAGTTCGAGGCCGCCGGCATCACCTATCAGCACCGCCTGATCGACGACATGGTCGCGTCCGCGCTGAAATGGTCGGGCAAGTTCGTCTGGGCGTGCAAGAACTATGACGGTGACGTGCAGTCGGACACCGTCGCGCAGGGCTTCGGTTCGCTGGGTCTCATGACCTCGGTGCTGATGACCCCCGATGGCAAGACCGTCGAGGCCGAAGCCGCGCACGGTACCGTCACGCGGCACTATCGCATGCACGAACAGGGCAAGGCGACCTCGACCAACCCGATCGCGTCGATCTTCGCCTGGACCCGCGGCCTCATCTATCGCGGCCGCTTCGACGAGACGCCGGAAGTGGTGCGCTTTGCCGAGACGCTGGAACGCGTCTGTATTGAAACCGTTGAGCAGGGATCGATGACCAAGGACCTCGCCATCCTGATCGGCCCCGACCAGGCCTGGATGACCACCGAGCAGTTCTTCGAGGCGATCCGGGTCAATCTGGAAAAGGAAATGGGCAGCTGGGCATGAGGGGTTGATGGCGCAGCGCAGCAGCAAGGCACGGCTGGAAGTCAGGCAGGCACGCAGGGGCGATATTCCCGGAATATCGGCTCTGGTCGAGCGGGCCTATCCCAGCCTGCCGCCGTACAAGTTCGGCGAGCTGCGCGGCCAGATCAACAATTTCCCTGAGGGCCAGTTCGTTGCCATTCTTGACGGCGAGATTGTCGGCTATTGCGCCTCGTCGCGCGTGACCGAGGCGATGGCCTTTGGTCCGCACGATTGGGAAGAGATCAGCGGCAACGGCTTCGGCACCCGCCATGTGCCCACCGGCGAATGGCTGTACGGCTATGAAATGTGCGTCGACCCTGCCCAGCGCGGGGTACGTATCGGCAAACGGCTTTATGAGGCGCGCCGGGCGCTGGCCGAGCAACTCGAACTCAACGGCATCGTCTTTGCCGGGCGCATCCCGGGCTACGACCGGGCCAAGCGCACCAAGAAGGCCGAGAGTCCCGAGGATTATCTCGCCAAGGTGATCGACGGCAAGCTGCGCGATCCGGTCATCGGTTTCCAGATCGCAAACGGCTTTACCCCCGTCGGCATATTGAAGCGCTATCTGCCCGAGGACCGCCAGTCGCGCGGTCATGCGGCGCATATGGTGTGGCGCAACCCTTATGTGAACGCGGACGAGCCGCCCAAGCACCGCGTCCCGCGCGGGGTTGAAAGCGTGCGCCTCGCGACCGTGCAGTTTCAGGCGCGGGCAGTGGCGAATTTCGAGGAATTCGTCCGCAACGTCGAATATTTTGTCGATGTGGCAGCGGATTACCGGGCGGACTTCGTACTGTTTCCCGAGATGTTCACCATGTCGCTGCTCTCCTTCGCCAAGAAGAAGATGGGGCCGCAGGAAGCGATCGAGGCGCTGAGCGAGTTCACCCCGCGCATCCGCGACGAGCTCACGCGCATGGCGATGGAGTATAATATCAACATCATCGGTGGATCGCACCCGACCCGTGCCGACGACGGCGATATCCAGAATATCGCGCTCGTCGCCTTGCGCGATGGATCGATCCACGCGCAGGAAAAGATTCACCCCACACCGAACGAGCGGTACTGGTGGAAGATCAAGGGCGGCGACAGCATCGACGCGATCCAGACCGATTGCGGACCGATCGGCGTGCTCATCTGTTATGACAGCGAGTTTCCCGAGCTGGCGCGGCGTCTGGCGGATGAGGGCGCGCGGATCATCTTCGTTCCTTTCTGCACCGACAGCCGCGAGGCCTATATGCGCGTGCGCTATTGCTGCCAGGCGCGCGCGATCGAGAACCAGTGCTATGTCGTGATGTCGGGCAATGTCGGCAATCTGCCCGATGTCGAGAACATGGACATCCAGTATGCGCAGAGCTGCATCCTCACGCCGTGCGACCTGCCGTTTGCGCGCGATGGTATCGCGGCGGAGGCGAGCGAGAATGTCGAGACGCTGACGATCAGCGACGTCAATCTCGACGACCTCAGCTGGGCAAGACACGAAGGCACGGTGCGCAATCTGGGTGATCGCCGCTACGACCTCTACCATATCGAGTGGGACCGCGCCGTTGGGCGCGGCAATGCCGCTGCGAAGCGCGAACGCGCGCGTCAGGCAGCCCCCGCAGGGCCGCAGGGCGGTGGGGGCGGCTGATCGCTCGCATCACAATGATTTATGGCTGACATGCTGTCCTTTATCCGCCATGAATTGATCCATGCACACGCCCTTTGAGAATCCGGTCTTCAGCGATGCCCTGGTGATCCTGGGGGCGGCCGGCATCGTCATTCCGGCCTTTGCGCGGCTCCGAATCAACCCTGTCATCGGTTTCATCCTGGTCGGCATGCTGGTGGGGCCATCGGGCCTCGGCTCGATCGTCGACCAGTTCCCGTGGCTTTACCACATCACCATTACCGACCGCGAGGCGATCGATCCGTTTGCCGAATTCGGCATCGTCATGCTGCTGTTCACCATCGGGCTCGAGCTGTCGTTCAAGCGCCTCTGGGCGATGCGGGTGCAGGTGTTCGGGCTGGGTTCGGCACAGCTTCTCGCCTCGGGGCTGGTGATCGGCTTTGCGCTCAACCTGATCGGTCAGCCGCTTGCAGGCGCGCTAGGCCTCGGCATGGCGCTCGCTTTGTCATCGACCGCGCTGGTGCTGCCGATGGTCGGCACGACCGGGCCGGTCGGGCGTTCGGCGCTCGCCATGCTGATCTTCGAGGATCTGGCGCTTGTGCCGATCATCTTCGCGCTCGGCGCGCTTGCGCCGCGCGCCGAGGCGGCGGGGCTGGACGGGCTGGTGCAGACGCTGTGGCTCGGCGGGCTGACCATCGTCATCATGCTGCTAGCGGGGCGCTATCTGCTGCCCTATCTGTTCGCGCAGGCGGCGCGCACCAAGAGCCCTGAGCTGTTCCTCGCCGCGTGCCTGCTCGTCGTCATTACCGCCTCGGTCGCGACGGCGGCAGCGGGCCTCTCGCCGATCGTCGGCGCGCTGATCGCGGGCGTGATGATCGCGGAAACCGAATATGGCGACGAGGTCGAGATCATCACCGCGCCGTTCAAGGGGCTGGCGCTTGGGGTGTTCCTGATCACCGTCGGCATGTCGGTTGATCTGCGGGTGGTCGCGGCCAACTGGCAATCGCTGGCGATCGCGGTGGTCGGCGTTTGCCTGATCAAGGCGGTGGTGACCGGCGGGCTGTTGCGGCTGGTCGGCGCGCGGCGTGGCGTCGCGGCGGAGACCGGCGTGCTGATGGCGAGCCCCGCCGAGACCACGCTGATCGTGCTCGCGGCCGCGGTGCAGGCACAGCTCATCCAGTCGAGCACCGCGCAATTCTGGCAGATCGTCACCGCGATCGGCCTGACGATCACGCCGCTGCTCGCCAAGCTCGGCCATGTCATCGCGACGCGCATCGACATGCGCGCGAGCGAAAGCGCCGCGCCCGACGAGGAATCGGCGGGCGCCGGGCGCGTCGTTCTGTTCGGCTATGGCCGGGTGGGCGAGATCGTCTCGGACATGCTCGCCAAGCACAACCAGCCCTATGTCGCGATCGAATCCAATGTGGATGTCGTCGCCGCCGCGCGGCGCAAGGGCGTGCCGATCCTGTTCGGCGATGTCGCGCGGCCCGAATTGCTCGACCGGTTGCGGCTGGGCCATGCCAAGGCGCTGATCCTGACGATGGACGATCCGGTGCTCGCGGTGCGCATCGTCCGCCGCGTCGCTGGCTGGGTGCCCGACCTCACGATCATCGCCCGTGCGCGCGATGCCAATCACGCTGCCGAGCTTTATCGCGCCGGGGCGACGCTCGCGGTGCCCGAGGCGCTGGAAAGTTCGCTGCAACTCTCCGAGGCGCTGCTGGTGGACCTCGGTATCGCCATGGGCCCGGTGATCGCCTCGATCCACGAAAAGCGCGACGAGCTGCGCCGCAAGATCATGCAGGAGGGCGAGCTGTCGAAACAGCCGCTGCTCAAATCGGGTGAGGCGCCGGCGGGGTAGGCCTTCCCCAAAATCCTCCCACAGCTTGCTGGGGGAGGGGGACCGCCCGCGCAGCGGGTGGTGG
>NZ_LSHM01000042.1:0-81651 GCF_001557175.1 Blastomonas sp. CCH9-A1 | reverse complement strand
TCTCGTGGGCTCGGAGATGTGTATAAGAGACAGACCCCAACCCCCCCCCTGAAGGGGAGGGGCTTTGATCGCGCTGCCCTTGTCGACCATGCGCGCGATTCGATCGCGCGCGGGTCCAAATCCTTCGCGCTCGCCTCGAAGCTGTTCGACCCTGTCACCCGCGAGCGCGCCTGGCTGCTCTATGCCTGGTGCCGCAAGTGCGATGACCTCGCCGACGGGCAGGACATGGGCCATGGCATGAGCGCGGTCGCCGATGCGAAGGACCGCGTCGCCTATATCCGCGAACAGACCGATGCGGCGCTCGCCGGTCAGCCGACCGACGACCCGGCCTTTGCCGCGCTGGCGGTGGTGGCGAGCGAGTGCCGCCTGCCCCGCGCGATCATCTTCGACGTGATCGAGGGTTTCGCGCTCGACGCCGATGACTGGCGCCCGCGCGCCGAACGCGACCTGTATCAATATTGCTATCATGTCGCAGGCGCCGTGGGGCTGCTGATGGCGATCGTGATGGGTATCGACCCGGGCGACGAGGAAACGCTCGACCGCGCCTGCGATCTCGGCCTTGCCTTCCAGCTCGCCAATATCGCGCGCGACCTGTCCGAGGACGATTCGGTGGGGCGCTGCTATCTTCCGGTCGAATGGCTGGCCGAGATGGACATACCGCCGGGCCAGCACATGAAACCCTGGCTGCGCCCGCAGCTGGTGCCGCTGGCGAAGCGGCTGGCCGATCGGTCCGAAGCGCACGAGGCATCCGCGCGGGTCGGTGCGGCGCGGCTGCCATTCCGCGCGCGCTGGGCGGTGCTGGCGGCGGCGGGCATTTATGGCGATATCGCGCGCGAGGTGCGCCGCCGCGGTGCGCAGGCCTGGGACCACAGGGTCATCACCACGCGCGGGCAGAAGATCGGATGGGTCGCACGGAGCCTGGCTCAGGCGATGCGAACCCCGGTGCCGGTCAGCCGCGAAGGCTTGTGGACGCGTCCGCGCAACCCAGCGGCTTGATCACGCCGCCTTTGCGGCGCGCAGCCGTTCGGCCATCGGATAGATTTCATCATGCTCGCGCTCGATCCGGTCGGCCAGCGCCGCGAACACCCTGGCGGATTCGGCGCGAAAGCCATTGGCATCGGCGAGCAGCGCATCGGCGCGCTTCCAGCGGTCGACAAAATCGAGAAAGGCATCGGCAAGGCCGCCCATTTCCTGCCAGTAGCGTTCTGCCGTGCGCGCCATGGCGGGATCGCTGGCATTGCGCAGCGCGGGGTAGAGGATCTCGTCCTCGAGCGCGAGATGGATGCGCAATATGCCGGTCAGTCGCGCGAGCATCAGCGTGATCTCGACCGCTGCAGGCCGGTCCCAGATCTGGAGCGAGCGCGCCTGGATGTCCTGCACGATGGCAAGACTGGCTTCATGCTGCGACTGCAATTGTCCGATGCGCCAGTTCATGACCGTTGCGTCCTCCCCGCACCGATGAGCCATCGGAGCAATGATCGGGGCTAAACCAGTTTGGTTAAGGCGCGGCTAATGCCGATGGCACCGCGATAAATGCTATCGATTTCAGTTCTGCGCTTGCCAGCAAAACTGGTTGCAGATAGAAACCCAATATGCGTTTCGTCACCGCGCGCCGTTACGGCCCCCTCACCCTGTCACTGATCGTCGGCGCTTCGCTGGCGCTGTCCGCCTGTTCGGGCGGCAAGGACGAACCCGCGCCCGTCGCGGCGGACAAGGTCTATCCCGTGACCATTGCGCAAGTGCAGCCCGCCAGCACCTCCGCGCTGATCACCGCAGCGGGCACCGTTCGCTATCGCTACGAGACGCCGCTGGGCTTCACGACCGCAGGCAAGATCGCCAGCATCCGTTTCGAGGAGGGCGACCGGGTGATGCCCGGTGCGCTGATCGCGGCGCTCGATGCGACCCAGGTCGGCGCCAATCTGGAAAGCGCCAGGGCCGAGCAGCAGCGCGCGCAGGCCGAACTGGGCCGGTTCCAGCAGCTGTTCGAAAAGGGCTGGGTGACACGCGCGCAGCTCGAACGCGCCGAGGCGACCGCGCGCGCCGCGACCGCCCAGGTCAGTACCGCAGGCTTTGCCAGCGGCACCTCGCGCATTCTCGCGCCCTCGGGCGGCATCATCCTCGCGCGCACGGCAGAGCCGGGACAGGTGGTGGCCGCAGGGACGCAGATCGTCGTGCTGGGCGAGACCAGCGGCGGCATGGTGCTGCGTGCGCCGATGATCGACAGCGATATTGCGCGCCTTTCCCCCGGCATGCCGGTCCTGGTGCGACTGTCGGCGGTGCCCGGCGGCGAGATCGAGGGCGTCATCAGCGAGATCGACGCGCGCGCCAACCCCAGTTCGGGCGCGTTCGAGGTGACGGTCGCGCTGCCCGCCAACCCCGCCCTGCGATCGGGGCAGATCGGCACGGCGGAGTTCCGCGTCGCCGCCGCGCCCGATGCGTCAGGCCTCGCGGTTCCCGCGAGCGCCGTGTTCAACGTCCGCGCGGACGAGGGCTTTGTCTATCTGCTCGACCCGAAAACCAGCCGGGTGCGTGCCCGCGCGGTGCAGATCGGCCGCATCGACGACAAGGAGTTGATCGTCACCGGCGGCCTCAGGCCCGGCGACCGCATCGTGACCTCGGGCCTGGTGCTGCTGACCGATGGCGCGAAGGTGAAGCCGCTTGCCAGCCGCCAGCCGAGCCGCACCACCGCCGCTGCGGCCCCTGCCGCCGCCGCGGCGCGATGACGCCGACCCGGCGCGCCCCGCAATGAACCTTGCCGCCTTCACCATCGCCCGCTGGCAACTCAGCCTGGTGGCGTTCCTGCTGCTCGCAGCCTTGGGACTCACCTCGCTGCTGACGATCCCGCGCTCGGTCGATCCGCATTTCCCGATCCCCGTGGTCACCGTCATCATCGCACTGCCCGGAGCCGACGCGGCGGACATCGAGCAGACCATCGCCAAGCCGGTCGAGGAGGTGCTGCGCGGCATCGACGATATCGACGAGATCCGCGCGGGGATCACCGACGGCTTCGTCACCGTCACCGCCGAGTTCGACTGGGATGGCGACCCCGACCAGTATTTCAACGATGTCGTGCGCGAGGTGAGCGCGATCCGCAGCCAGCTGCCCGAAGGCATTACCGAGCTGCGCTATCGCAAGGCACGCACCACCGAGGCGGCGGTGCTGCAGCTCGCGATGGTCAGCAAGACCGCGAGCTGGCGGCGGATGCAGAAATATTCCGAGGACATTCGCGATACCTTCGTGCGCTATCCCGGCGTGCGCAACACGGTGATCGACGGACTTCCGCAGCCCGAGGTCCAGGTGGCGATCGACAGTCGCCGCCTTGCCGAGCTGGGCCTCGCCCCATCCGCGATCGCCGATGCGCTGCGCCGCGGCGGCGCGGAGCTTCCGCCCGGCGCGGTGGACAGCGCAGGGCGGCGCTTCAATGTCGAGGCGGGCGGCGCCTATCGCGATCTCGATACGATCGCCAACCTGCCAATCCGCGCAGGCAACGGCACGCTGATGCGCGTGAAGGACGTCGCCGATGTCCGCTGGGGCAATGCCGAGCAGCTCTATATCACCCGCTTCAACGGCGAGCGCGCGATCTTCCTGTCGATCCTGCAGAAGGACGGGTTCGACGTCATCCGGCTCAAGGCCTCGCTCGAAGAGGAGCTCAAGCGGCAACAGGCCAATTTTCCGCCTGATATCCGGCTCGAGCAGATTTTCGACCAGAGCCGCGATATCGAGCATCGGTTGAGCGAACTGACCCGCGACTTCTCGATCGCGCTCGGCCTGGTCATCATCACGCTGCTGCCGCTGGGCTGGCGCGCCTCGGTGATCGTGATGATCTCGATCCCGCTGTCGCTCGCCTCGGGCCTGCTCGCAATCAGCGTGATGGGCTTCAACCTGAGCCAGCTGGCGGTCGCGGGCTTCATCGTGGCGCTGGGCCTGCTGGTCGACGATTCGATCGTGGTGACCGAGAATATCGCGCGGCATCTGCGCATGGGCAAGCGCCGCTCGATCGCCGCGATCGACGCCACACGCGAGATCACGCCTGCGGTGCTCGGCTCGACCGGCGTGCTGATCTTCGCCTTCACCCCGCTGCTCTTCCTGCCCGAGGGCGCTGGCAAGTTCACCCAGTCGTTCATTTACACGATCATCTTCACCGTGTTCGCCTCGCTGGTGATCTCGCTGACGATCATCCCGTTCCTCGCAAGCCGCATCCTCTCGCGCGACGAGGACCCGGAGGGCAATGCGATCCTCAAATGGCTGACGCACCAGATCGAGCGGCTCTATCGCCCGATCCTGCACAGCGCGCTCGACAAGCCGAAACAGACCTTCTGGGCGTCGATGGCGCTCACCCTATCGGCCTTCGCGCTGATCCCGGTGCTGGGCTTCAGCCTGTTCCCCTATGCCGATACCAGCTATTTCCGCGTCACCATCGATGCCGAGCAGGGCAGCAGCGTCGCCACCACCGATGCGCTGGTGCGCAAGGTCGAGGGGGTGCTGGCGAAGGAGCCCGATATCAAGGTGCGCGCGGCCAATACCGGCAGCTCGAACCCGCAGGTCTTCTACAATGTCTTCGCGCTCGACCAGCGGCCCAATTTCGGCGAGGTGTTCGCGGTCATGGATGCCTGGCATCCCGATCGCAGTCCGCAAATGATCGCGCGCATCCGCGAGCGGCTCGAGCAGATTCCCGGCGCGCGCTTCAATGTCGAACTGTTCCAGAACGGCGCGCCGATCGCCTCGCCGGTGGCGCTGCGCATCACCGGCGAGAATCTCGACACGCTGCGTGACATTGCTGCAAAGGTGGAGAAGATTCTGCGCTCGACGCCTGGCGCGCGCGACGTGATCAACCCGGTCGCGACCGACGGCATCGACCTGGATATCGGCATCGACGATGCCAAGGCGGCGCTGCTCAACATCGCGCCGGGCGAGCCGCGCCGCGCGATCCGCCTGGCGCTGTCGGGCGAGAATGCGGGCACGTTCCGCGATCCCGAAGGCGACAGCTACCGCGTCACCGTGCGCCTGCCGCTCGGCGAGACCCAGCCGATCTCGGCGCTCGACAAGGTCTATGTCGCCAGCCGCACCGGCGAGGCCATTCCGCTCTCGCAGATCAGCACGCCGCGGCTCGAAAGCGTGCCGCCGCAGATCCAGCGCTTCCAGCTCGAACGATCGGTCACCGTCACCGCCAATGCGCAGCCCGGCGCGCTGCCCGCACGGATCAGCCAGCAGGCGATGGACGAGGTGGGCAAGCTGAAACTGCCGCCGGGCTATCGCGTGTCGGCAGGCGGCGAGGCAGAGGCGATCGCGACGGTGTTCGGCGGGCTGGGGCCGATCATCCTGATCGCCCTGTTCGGCATCTTCGCGGTGCTGGTGGCGGAATTCGGCCGCTTCCGCGAGACGATCGTGGTGGCAGGCGTGATCCCGCTGGGCACCTTCGGCGGCTTTGTCGCGCTGTTCGTGACCGGATCGTCACTCAGCTACATGGCGATCATCGGCTTCGTCGCGCTGATCGGCATCGAGATCAAGAACTCGATCCTGCTGGTCGATTTCACCACCCAGCTGCGCCGCGAGGGCATGGAATTGCGCGCCGCGATCGAACGCGCGGGCGAGGTGCGCTTCCTGCCGGTGCTGCTGACCTCGGTCACCGCCATCGGGGGCCTGCTGCCGCTCGCGCTGTTCGGCGGATCGCTCTACGCGCCGCTTGCCAGCGTCATCATCGGCGGGCTGATTTCTTCCACCCTGCTCTCGCGCATCGTCACCCCGGTCATGTATCTGCTGATCGCGCGCGGCGGCGAAAAGGACAGCGATGCCAAGGCACCGCCGGTGCTGCCAGTCGAAGGCTGAGGTGGTTGTTTTGGGGCGCGGCGGGTTTATCTAGACGCTACCCATTCTCCCCGCCCGCAGGCGGGAGGGGAGAGATAGCAAGGACAATAGCATGACCGAACAAACCGCCATCATCGCCGGAGGATGTTTCTGGTGCACCGAGGCCGTGTTCAACGACGTGATCGGCGTGAGCAAGGTCGAGAGCGGCTATATTGGCGGCACCACCGAGAACCCGACCTACAAGCAGGTATGTTCGGGCAATACCGGCCATGCCGAAGCGATCCGCGTGACCTTCGACGACGAGCAGCTGAGCTATGCGGACCTGCTCGACATCTTCTTCGCGACGCACGATCCCACGCAGCTGAACCGCCAGGGCAATGATGTCGGCACCCAGTATCGCTCGGCCATCTTTCCGCTCGATGCGGTGCAGCAGGTCGAGGCCGAAGCGGCGATGAGCCGCAACCAGGCGAACTGGCCGTCGACCATCGTCACCACCATCGAGGAACCCACAACCTGGTACCCGGCCGAGGACTATCACCAGGAATATTGGCAGGGCGAAGGCCAGCGCAATCCCTATTGCCTGGCGGTGATCCCGCCCAAGTTGCAGAAACTGCGCAAGAGCTTCGCTGCAAAGGTCAAGGCCTGAGCCCGGCGTGACCGGGTTGCGGGTTGACAGCCGGGCGGCACGCTGCAAGGTCACGCGTCGGCTGTCGGGGCCGATAAAGAGGACATAACGTGAAGCCCATCCGCAAAGCTGTGTTTCCGGTGGCCGGTCTCGGTACCCGGTTCCTTCCCGCGACCAAGGCCATCCCCAAGGAGATGCTGCCGGTCGTCGACCGCCCGCTGATCCAATATGCGGTGGACGAGGCGCGCGAGGCCGGGATCGAGCAGATGATCTTCGTCACCGGCCGCGGGAAGAGCGCGATCGAGGACCATTTCGATATCGCGTTCGAGCTGGAAAAGACGATGAGCGAGCGCGGCAAGTCGCTCGCGGTGCTCGAGCCCACCAGGCTCGGCCCCGGCAATTGCGCCTATGTGCGCCAGCAGGAACCGCTGGGCCTGGGCCATGCGATCTGGTGCGCGCGCGATATCGTCGGCGACGAACCGTTCGCGATCTTCCTGCCCGACGAATTCATGGTCGGATCGCCGGGCTGCATGAAGCAGATGGTCGAGGCCTATAACCGGCTGGGCGGCAATCTGATCAGCGTGCTCGAGGTTCCGCGCGAGGCGGTGTCGAGCTATGGCGTGATCGCGCCGGGCAAGAGCGAGGGCGATGTGACCGAGGTGCTCGGCCTGGTCGAAAAGCCCAGGGTAGCGGACGCGCCGTCGAACCTGATCATCTCGGGCCGCTATATCCTGCAACCCGAAGTGATGCGCACGCTGGAGAGCCAGGAAAAGGGTGCGGGCAACGAGATCCAGCTCACCGACGCGATGGCGCGGATGATCGGCAGCCAGCCGTTCCACGCCGTCACCTTTGCCGGCAAGCGTTACGACTGCGGCTCGAAGGCCGGTTATGTCCAGGCGAACCTGGCGATCGCGCTGGAGCGTGACGACATGGCCGACGAAATCCGCGCCTTTGCGGTGGATCTGCTGAAATAGCGGTTCAGGATCGGCTCAGCCGGGCTATAGCAATATCCAGCGCGCATGGGCTCAGGCGCGCTGGAGGGTCGCACATATGAAAATTTCGCTGGGGCTTGCCCTGATTGCCCCGCTGGTGCTGACCGGCTGCATTGCGAGTGCAGTTGGCACCGTCGTTACCGCGCCGGTCAAGATCGTCTCGAAGGGCGTCGATCTGGCCACCACCAGCCAGTCCGAAGCCGACGAGAATCGCGGCCGCGCGATGCGCAAGGCCGAGGAGCGGCTGGGCAAGCTGCAGCGCCAGCGCGACAAGGCCCTGCGCAAATGCGACGATGGCGATGACGATGCCTGCGAGCAGGCGCGCGATATCCAGGAACAGATCGACGAGGAACGCGACCGGGTAATGTAGCCCCAAGAACCATCGTCCCCTGCGCATCATCGCGGGACTGGTCACGAATCGATCCTGCGGTTAAGGGCCAGAACAGGGCGGGCCGCATCGCATGCCGGGCCCCTCGTTGACGAAAGGCCTCGATATTCCATGGATGGACAGCAGCTCTTTTTCCTGATCGCCGCGCTGGTGATCGCGGTGATGATCCTCATCTGGGCCCTGGTCGGGCGCAGCAGCGGCGGCGCAGGCCATCACGACGCCGGGCATGGCCATGACGATCACGGCCATGGCGCGCATGAACACGACGATCACAGTCACGATCACGGTCACGCCGCGGTCGAAGCCCCGCCCGCGATCATTCCGACCATCGGCGGCGCGCCCGATCCGACCGTCGCGGCGCTCTCCACCGCCGATGTCGATGCCCAGATTGCTGCCCAGGCGCAAGAAGCCCAGGCCAGCGGAAAGCCGCGCATTGCCGCCGCCGTCGGCGAGCCCGACGACCTGCGCAAGATCAAGGGCATCGGCCCCAAGCTGAACACGCTGCTCGGTGAGTTGGGCGTCGCCCGCTACGACCAGATCGCCGCCTGGACCAGTGCCGATGTGGCCGAGATCGATCCCTATCTCGGCACCTTCAAGGGCCGGATCGAGCGCGACGGCTGGATCGAGCAGGCCGGCTTCCTGGCGCGCGGCGACATTGCCGGGTTCGAGGCGAAGTTCGGGAAGCTTTGAAGCTCATCCGTCACCCTGAACTTGTTTCAGGGTCCATTTCTCCTCTTGGCGCTTCGGCTTGAGGGACACGATGGATCCTGAAACGAGTTCAGGATGACGGAAATACAGACGGCTTCTCAGCCACTCCGTAATCCCAACAAGAAAAGGCCGGGTCATCGCGATGATGACCCGGCCTTTCGTGTTTCAGCGATCCGCTTAGATCAGGCCAGCGCAGCCTTGAGCTTGTCGGCCAGGTCGGTCTTTTCCCAGGGGAAGAAATCGCCTTCGGGCTTGCGACCGAAATGACCATAAGCCGCCGACTTCTGGTAGATCGGCTTGTTGAGGCCCAGATGCTCGCGGATGCCGCGCGGCGTCAGGCGGACGAGCTGCGGCAGCAGCGCCTCGATCTTGTCGTCGGCCACCGTTCCGGTGCCATGCGTGTCGACATAGAGCGACAGCGGCTCGGCAATGCCGATGGCATAGGACAGCTGGATGGTGCAGCGACGCGCCAGGCCGGCAGCAACGATGTTCTTCGCCATGTAGCGGCTGATATAGGCCGCCGAGCGGTCGACCTTGGTCGGGTCCTTGCCCGAGAACGCGCCGCCACCATGGGGCGAAGCACCGCCATAGGTGTCGACGATGATCTTGCGGCCGGTGACGCCGGCATCGCCATCGGGACCGCCGATTTCGAAGCGGCCCGTCGGGTTCACGTAGATCTTGGTCTCGTCGGTGATGAAGCCCTCAGGGAGGACATCGTGCATCACGCCGACGACATAGTCGTACAGCTTCTGATACTTGTCGGCATCGCCCTGGCCTTCGTGCCAGTAATAACCGGGCGCGTGCTGGGTCGAGACGACCAGCGCGGTGGCGCGCACCGGCTTCTCGTCCTCATAGGCAAGCGTCACCTGGCTCTTGGCATCGGGCTCGAGGAAATCGACGACCTTGGCGTGACGGTCTGCAGCCATGCGCTCGAGGATCTTGTGCGAATAGTCGAGCGTCGCGGGCATCAGGTCTTCGGTCTCGTCCGAGGCATAGCCGAACATGATGCCCTGGTCGCCTGCGCCTTCGTCCTTGTTGTCCTTGGCATCGACGCCCTGCGCGATTTCCGCCGACTGGCCGTGCAGATGGTTTTCGAAGCTGAAGGTTTCCCAGTGGAAGCCGTCCTGCTCGTAGCCGATGCGCTTGACGGTCGCACGGACGGTCTTCTCGATTTCCTCGAGCGCGCCGGGGGCCCATTCGCCGTTCTCGTACACGCCCTTGCAGCGGATTTCACCGGCGAGCACGACGCGCTGGGTGGTGGTCAGCGTTTCGCAGGCAACGCGCGCATAAGGGTCCTTGGAGAGGAACAGGTCGACGATCGAATCGGAAATCTGGTCCGCAACCTTGTCGGGATGGCCTTCGCTGACCGATTCGGAGGTAAAGAGGAAGCTCTTGCGCATGGATCGCCTTCTCGCTGAGGCCCAGGGGCGACCGCCCCTGAGGCACATATAAAGATTTCCTTATATCACGGCCCTTAACGGCGGAATGCACGCAGCGCAACCGCGAACAGCAGCAGCAGCCCGGCCAGCCCGAGCGCAGCGGCGTTGCCCCAAAGCGCAAACGGCGTGGCGGCGTGCGCCCTCGGCAGCACGGCATCGATATGCCCCGCCTTGTGGTGCGCAATCGAATCGATCAACCGCCCATCGGCATCGACCACCGCCGAGATGCCGGTAGGGGTGGAGCGGATCACCGGCAGCCCTTCTTCCAGCGCGCGCAGCCGCGCCTGGGCCAGATGCTGGGGCGGGCCCCAGGGGCCGAACCAGGCATCGTTGCTGGGGTTGAAGATAAAGTCGGGGCGATTGTTCCGATCGGCGACCTCGCCCGAAAATACGATCTCGTAGCAGATCTGTAGCCCCATCCGGCCAAACCGGCCGAGATCGAGCGTCTGCGCGCCCGGCCCCGGCGTGAACCCCAGCGTGCCGGGCACCAGCCGCGACAGCCCGATCTGGCCCAGAATCTCCTCATAAGGCAGATACTCGCCGCCCGGCACCAGATGGCTCTTGTCATAGCTGCCCAGGATTTCGGCCTGGCTGGAAAAGACGAACACGCTGTTCGCCGCCGCTTCCGCCCGGCCATTGCGGTCGAAATCGAGCTTCACCCCGCCGGTAACCAGCAGATCGCCATCGTTGATCGGCCGGGTCAGCCGGGCGCGGATGCCTGCCGGGGTCTCGGGATAATAATAGCGGCGCGGATAGCCATCCTCGACGAAATCCTCGGTCGCAGCCTCGGGCCAGAACACGATGCGCCCCGGCGGCGCCTTGCGATTGACGGTCTGATCGACCAGCCGGGCGAAATTGCGCTGCGCCATGACCGGATCATATTTGTCCGACTGGTCGTTGTTCGGCTGCACCACGGTGATCGGCGTGCGCGTGAACCCGGCGGATGATGGCGCAAGCGCCCATCCGCCCAGGCTGAGGAGCGCCACCCCGGCGAGCAGACCGAGTGCGGACTTCCATTGCCGCTGTACCGCCAGCAGCAGCGCGCCCGATGCCAACATCACCAGCGCGCCCAGGCCATAAGTGCCAACCAGCCGCGCTGCCCAGCCGAATTCGAGCGCGATGACACCCAGCGGGTTCCACGCAAAACCGGTAAACACCCAGGCGCGCATCCATTCAGTGACGAGCCAGAGCGCGGCGAAGGCAAGGATGAAGGCGGCGCTCCCCTCCCCTTGATGGGGAGGGGCTGGGGGAGGGGTGATGGTGCCTTCAGGCGCGGCGCTCGGGGCCAGCGCACCCCCACCGCTGCGACCAGGCTCCTGCGTCGCCAGGTCTCGCGCCTCCCCCATCAAGGGGGAGGAGTAGGGAAGCGCCCTGACCACCAGCGCCGCCAGCGCGGGAAACAGCGCGAGATAACAGGAGAGGCCAACCACCGCGACCCAGCCGAGCCAGTGCGGCATGGCATCCTGATAGGTGAAGGCAATCGCGATCCAGTTGAGCCCGATGGTGAACTGGCCCAGGCCGAACAGCCAGCCGCGCGCAAAGGCGGCCTTGCGGCTCGGTGCCGTGGCAATCAGGTGGATCAGCAGCGCCATGCACGCCAGCGTCACCGGCCACAGGTTCAGCGGTGCAAAGCCGGTGGCGGAAAGCCCGCCCGCCAGCAGGGCGAGCCATTTGGGAAAGCGCTGGATCATCTGTGCGGTGCTATGCCCGGCCTGTTGCGGCGTGACAATCGGCGTTGCAACGCGCCTGTCACGAACCGCAGGGATTTTGCACCAAAATCAGGTGACAGGCCGCACCGCCCCCCGCATAAGCTTGGCGCCATGACCAGCCTCGCCGCCATATTGCTCGCCGCGCAAGCCGCACCTGCACCGGTCGCCCCGCCGGCGCTGACCCAGACGCAGCGCGACGACCTGACCTGCGCGGCGGCCTTCGCGATCATCGCGTCCGAGCAGGAGCGCGGGGTGACGTCCGCATTGGCCTATCCCACCATGGTCACGCGCGGCCGCACCTATTTTGTTAACACCGCCGAGCGAATCGTTACCGAAACCGCGTCGAGCGATGCGGCGATCGGCGCGGCGCTGACGCAGATCGTCCAGAAGTTGCAGAGCGATGCGGCGCAATCGAACGACCCGGCGGGCGTGGTCGATGCGATCATGACCCCGTGCCTCGAAAAGCTCGACGCGGCCGTTCCCGTGCCCCCGCCGCCATCGATGCTGCAATGCGCGGTCTATGTGCAGCTGGCGTATGAAGAGGTGAAGGGCCGCGAGGGCGACTCAACCACCGCGCGCGACCTCAAGACGCTCGCAAGCGTGCTCGAATCGCGCGCCCGCGACGAAATGCGCGACGAGGGGCTGAGCGGCAACGAAGCCGATGCGAAGCTGATCGAAACGCGCGAGGCCGCGATTGCGACGGAAAAGGCGCGCGACCCCAGCGACGATTCGACGGACATCGATTTCGAGGTGTGCTTCAACATGGCCAAGCCCGCAGAAAAGCGCTGACCGGCCACCCGCCCCATATCGGGACGCAGCTTATCCACAGCCTGTCAAAAAAATGGCGAAAACTGTCAGCGGACCTGTCGGTTTTACGCATCGTTAACGATTGACCCCTAAATCGTTAACCAGACACGGCAAGCAGTGCCGGTAACGATATGGGGCAAGCAAAATGGAACAGATCGACGGACAGGCCATGGCCGAACTGATCGTGGGCAACAGCGTTGCGATCCGCGAGATCCGCGGCCTCGTGCGTTTTGCCGCCCAGACCAATGCCTCGGTGCTGATCACCGGCCCGTCGGGCACCGGCAAGGAGCTGGTCGCGCACGCGCTGCACCGTGCATCGCAGCGTGCCGCCGCTCCGTTCGTTGCCGTCAATAGCGGCGCGATCCCGCGCGAGCTGATCGAATCCGAACTGTTCGGCCATGAAAAGGGCAGCTTTACCGGCGCCATCGCCCGCCGCCTGGGTCATTTCGAGACCGCCAATAACGGCACGCTGTTCCTCGACGAAATCGGCGAGATGCCGCTCGACATGCAGGTTCGCCTGCTGCGCGTGCTGGAAGACCAGAAGGTCCGCCGCATCGGCAGCAACGACGATGTCCGCGTCGACGTCCGCCTGATCGCGGCGACCCACCAGTGCCTTGAAAGCGCGATCGGCGAAGGCCGGTTCCGCGCCGACTTGTTCTACCGCCTCAACGTCCTGCCGATCGAGCTGCCTGCCCTCGCCGAGCGCATCGAGGACATTCCGATGCTGGTCCAGCATTTTCTCTCGCGCGGCTTTGCCGCCGACAATCCGCCGGTGTTCACCGATGAGGCGATGGCGATCCTGATGGCGCATGACTGGCCGGGCAATGTCCGCGAGCTCAAGAACCTGGTCGAGCGCGCCGCCGTGTTCTTCCAGGGCATGGAAGTCGGCACCGACCAGATGGCGATGCTGCTCCGCCCGATCCGCTCGGCGCGCCCCGAACTGTCGCAGCCGATTGGCGTGGCGATGCCGGCCAATGTCGTGCCGATGGCTGCTGTGCCCTCCGTGACCATTCCGGCCCCCACGCCCAGCTTCGCCAAGCCGATCGACCTGCGCGAATATCTGCAGAACGAGGAACGCCGCGTGCTGATCGAAGCACTCGAATCGACAGGCGGCGTCGTTTCCGCCGCCGCCCGCCTGGTCAAGCTGCAGCGCACCACCTTTGTCGAGAAGATGAAGCGCTACCAGATCGGCCGCGAGATCGCGCTGAGCGCTTGAACCGCCATCTCCCCTCTTCCCAACGCTAAAGCCCTCCCCCTCGATGGGGGCGGGTGGGGTGGGGGTGTTCTCTCCGGATTGCGCGGCATTTTGCCAGCGCGCCGCTAGAGCTCCGCCGGACCATCACCCTCACCACTGCGACTAGGCCGCAAGCGACCAAGTCTCGCTGCCTCTCCCATCAAGGGAGAGGCGTGCGGAGTTGGGAACGCAGGAGGATAAGCCGCTCAGAAATCGGCTTCCTCGTAATGCGAGGGCGGCTTGATCACTTCCATCCGCTCGGCGAGCAGCGGCCGGAACGAGGGCCGCGACTTGAACTTCCTGTACCAGTCTGCGGTCTGCGCATGCGCCAGCCAGTCGATGCCGCCCAGATAATCGGCGATCGAGATATGCGCCGCAGCGGCAAGATCGGCGAGGCTCATCGTCGCGCCTGCGATCCAGGCATGATGGTCGAGCAGATAGTCGATATAGTCGAGATGCGTGTTCGCCAGCCGCATCGCCTCGCGCAGCACCCGGCCATCGGGCGGCTGGCGATAGATCAGCCGCTTGCGCATGCGTTCGTGCATCAGCGGGGCGACGACATCGCCGAAGAACTGCTCGTCGAACCAGGCGACCAGCCGCCGAATCTCGGCGCGGTTGTCGGCCGATCCGTTGATCATCGGGTTCTTCTCGACCGTTTCCTCGAAATATTCGCAGATCGCCCAGCTGTCGCACAGCGTCTGGTCACGGTCGCGATGGCGCATCACCGGGGTGCGCCCGGCCGGGTTCATGTCGAGAAATTCGTCGCGCTGTTCCCAGGGTGATTCGCGCACCAGCTCATAACCTATGCCCTTTTCTCCCAGCAGAAGCCGGACTTTGCGCGAAAACGGACACAGGGGAAATTGGAACAGCTGCCACATTCCATCCTCCATGCAACAGCGGCGCGAAGGCGTCCATATAATGCTTTGGCGGCGAGGCGCATTTTACGGTCAGAACGGGGCGATCGTCCGACCCCTCTCACCCAGCGGGAACCTGAACGGATAGTCATTTTGTTTCGACGAACGGATGGAATCTGTCGATTTGCCGCATCTTTCGTTCAGCTTCGGGACGGGTTCGCAGGCCTAGACCGGCTCCGACGCCGGGCAGGACCTGGCGCGCACATGAAGGACAAGAAAATGAAAACACTGACCCCCCTCAAGCTCGCAGCGCTTTCGGCCGCAGCCGCGCTTCCCTTTGCGCTGTCGGCCCCGGCCATGGCGCAGGATGCCGGCCAGCCGGAAGTCTATGTCGGCGGCCAGGTCGGCTATCATGACCTTGGCAGCAACCCGATCGGTGCCGATGACGGCGCGATCTATGGCGTCTATGCCGGTGTCGACGTTCCCGTCGGCCCGACGCTGATCCTGGGTGCGGAGGGCAATTACAACCTCGGCTCGAACGCGATCGACAGCGAATATGGCGTCGCCGGCAAGATCGGCGTGAAGGTTGGCGATCGCGGCCAGCTGTTCGCGCGCGGCGGCTATCAGTGGGTCAATGTCGACGGATCGAAGGTGCTGAACGTGCCCGTCCCCGCCGGCTTTGACGACACCGATGGCGATTATCTCGTCGGCGTTGGCGGCCAGTACAAGATCGGCCCCAACACCGCGCTGCGCGTGACGGTCGATACGCTGGGCTTCGACACCACCCGCGTTGCCGGCGGCCTGTCGTTCAACTTCTGAGCGAAACGCCGACCCGCAACGGGTGAACAGGCCCCGCCCGCCCCTTTCCCCAGGGCGGGCGGGGCTTCTTGTTACGACCTTCCTGTCATTCGGCAGCTTCCATCGCCACCGCATCGCTCAGTGGATGGGCGAGACGGGTCAGCATCTCCTTGGGGCAGACCTGCCAGAATTGCGGCAGATAGCGGTCCCAGTTGCGCAGGATCTCCTGCGCCCACTGGCTGTCGGTGCCTTCGATATGCGCAGCGATCAGACCCTTGAGACGATCTTCCCAGTACGCACTGTCGATACGCTGCCAGACGATCGATTCGGGGTTCGCCTGGGCCTCGAAGCGATCGTGCCGGTCGAGCACAAAGGCCATGCCGCCAGTCATCCCGGCACCGAAATTGCTTCCGGTCTCGCCCAGGATCACCGCCGTGCCGCCGGTCATATATTCGCAGCCATTGGCGCCGCAGCCCTCGACCACCACTTCCGCGCCCGAGTTGCGAACAGCGAAGCGCTCGCCCGCCTGGCCCGCCGCGAACAGCTTTCCTGCGGTCGCGCCATAGAGCACGGTGTTGCCGATGATCGTGTTGGCATGGCTGACCAGCGGCGAGCTCACAGTCGGGCGCACGATGATGGTGCCGCCCGAAAGACCCTTGCCGACATAGTCATTGGCATCGCCGAACACCTCAAGCGTGATGCCCCGGCACAGGAACGCGCCCAGCGACTGACCCGCAGAGCCGCGCAGCCGGATGCGGACATGGCCTTCGTCCAGCGCCTTCATGCCATAGATGCGCGTGATCTCGGCCGAAAGCCGCGTGCCGACCGCACGGTGCGTGTTGCGGACATTATAGGTCAGCTGCATCTTCTCGCGCCGGTCGAACACGGGCCGCGCATCCTTGAGGATCAGCGCGTCGAGACTGTCAGGCACCGGGTTGCGCCAGGTATCGAGGCTGAACCGGCGCTGTTCGTCGGCGACATCGACCTTGGCGAGGATCGGGTTGAGGTCGAGATCGTCGAGATGCTCGGCCCCGCGGCTGACCTGGCGCAGCAGATCGGTGCGACCGATGATCTCGTCGAGGCTGCGCACGCCCAGCCGCGCCAGAATCTCGCGCACTTCCTCGGCGATGAAGGTCATCAGGTTGATGACCTTTTCGGGCGTGCCGGTGAACTTGGCGCGCAGGCGCTCGTCCTGCACGCAAACGCCCACCGGACAGGTGTTGCTGTGGCACTGACGGACCATGATGCAGCCCATGGCGACCAGCGACAGCGTGCCGATGCCATATTCTTCCGCGCCCAGGATCGCGGCGATGACGATATCGCGCCCGGTCTTGAGCCCGCCATCGGTGCGCAGCTTCACCCGGTGCCTCAGGCCATTGAGGGTGAGCACCTGGTTCGCCTCGGACAGGCCCATTTCCCAGGGCGTGCCAGCATATTTGATGCTGGTCTGCGGGCTTGCGCCGGTGCCGCCGACATTGCCCGAGACGAGGATCACGTCGGCATGGGCTTTTGCGACGCCGGCGGCAATCGTGCCGATGCCCGCCGCCGAGACCAGCTTCACGCAGACGCGCGCATGCGGGTTGATCTGCTTGAGGTCATAGATCAGCTGCGCCAGATCCTCGATCGAATAGATGTCGTGATGCGGCGGCGGGCTGATCAGTGTCACCCCAGGGGTGGAGTGCCTGAGCTTGGCGATATATTCGGTGACCTTGAAGCCGGGCAGCTGGCCGCCCTCGCCGGGCTTGGCGCCTTGCGCGACCTTGATCTCGATCTCCTCGCACGCGCCCAGATATTCTGCCGTCACGCCGAACCGGCCCGAGGCGACTTGCTTGATGCCGCTATTGGCATTGTCGCCATTGTCGCGCGGCGAATAGCGCTCGGAGGCCTCGCCGCCTTCGCCCGACACCGCCTTCGCGCCGATACGGTTCATCGCGATCGCCAGCGTCTCGTGCGCTTCGGGTGACAGCGCGCCCAGCGACATGCCCGGCGTGACGAAGCGCTTGCGGATCTCGGTGATCGCCTCGACCTCGTCGAGCGGGACCGGCTTGGCGGCGTAGTTGAACTCCATCAGGTCGCGCAGATAGACCGGCGGCAGCTCGCGCACGCCGGCGGCAAACTGCAGATATTGCGAATAGCTGTCCTTGGCCACTGCGGTCTGGAGGAGATGCATCAGGCCTGCGGAATAGGCATGCGCCTCGCCGCCATCACGCTGCTTGTAGAAGCCGCCGATCGGCAGCCGCGCGACATTGCTGTCCCAGGCCGCATCGTGCCGCAGCTTGGCGTTCAGGTGCAGCGAGGCATAGCCTTCACCCGAGATCTTCGACGGCATGCCGGGGAACAGATCGTTGACCAGCGCGCGGCTCAGCCCCACCGCCTCGAAATTGTATCCGCCGCGATAACTCGAGATCACCGCGATGCCCATCTTGGACATGATCTTGAGCAGGCCCTCGTTGATCGCCTTGCGATAGTTGGCGATGCACTTGTCGAGCGGGATATCGCCGCACAGGCCGCGCGCCTGGCGGTCGGCGATCGACAGTTCGGCGAGCCAGGCGTTGACCGTGGTCGCGCCCGCGCCGATCAGCACCGCAAAATGGTGCGTGTCGAGGCACTCGGCGGTGCGCACGTTGATCGAGGCATAGGCGCGCAGGCCCTTGCGCACGAGATGCGTGTGCACGGCGGCCGCCGCCAGGATCATCGGCACCCCGATATGGTCCTCGTCGGCCTTTTCGTCCGAGAGGAAGATTTCGGTGCTGCCTTCGCGCACCGCCTGTTCGGCTTCATTGCGGATGCGGGTGATCGCGGCACGCAGCTGTTCGGGTCCGCCCTCGGCCGGAAACACGCAGTCGATCTCGGCGACCAGCCGCCCGAAATCGGCCTTGAGCCTGCCCCATTCACTATTGGTCAGCACCGGGCTGTCGAGCACCAGCACGCGCTCGTTCTGGCTGTCCTGCTCGAGGATATTGGCCAGGTTCGAAAAGCGCGTCTTCAGGCTCATCACATGTCGTTCGCGCAAGGAGTCGATCGGCGGGTTGGTTACCTGGCTGAAATTCTGGCGGAAGAATTGCGCGATCGGGCGCGGCTTGGCGCTGACCACCGCGAGCGGGGTATCATCGCCCATCGACCCGATGGCTTCCTTGCCGTCCTCGGCCATCGGCGCGAGGATCGTCTCCATGTCCTCGATCGTCAGGCCAGCTGCAACCTGACGCCGGGTCAGTTCGGCGCGGTTCATCTCGGCGATGCTGTCGGGTCCGGCGGGCGGCAGGTCATGGATCGAACGGAAGCCCTTGACCAGGTCGCGATAGGGCTGTTCGGCGGCGATCCGGTCCTTGATTGCGCGGTCGTGATAGAAGCGGCCCTCGTGCAGGTCGACCGCGATCATCTGGCCCGGCCCCAGCCGTCCCTTTTCGACGATGCTGCTTTCGGGCAGCACCACCATGCCGGTTTCCGACCCGATGACGAGCAGATTGTCGTTGGTGAGGCTGTAGCGCAGCGGACGCAGGGCGTTGCGATCGACGCCCGCCACTGCCCAGCGGCCGTCGGTCATGGCGAGCGCCGCCGGGCCATCCCAGGGCTCCATCACGCTCGCCATATATTCGTACATCGCCTTGTGCTCGGGCGGCAGCACCTGGTCGCCCTGCCACGCTTCGGGCACCAGCATGATCTTGGCGGTCGGCGCCTCGCGGCCCGAACGGCAGATCGCCTCGAACACCGCATCGAGCGCCGCCGTATCCGACGCGCCGGCGGGGATCACCGGCTTGATGTCCTCGCTGTTCTCGCCAAAGGCCAGCGACGCCATCTTGATCTCGTGGCTCTTCATCCAGTTCTTGTTGCCCCGGATGGTGTTGATCTCGCCATTATGCGCCAGGCAGCGGAACGGCTGGGCCAGCCACCATTGCGGGAAGGTGTTGGTCGAATAGCGCTGGTGGAAGATCGCGATGCGGCTCTCGAAGCGCGGATCGACAAGATCGGGATAGAAGACCGACAGGCTCTCGGCCAGGAACAGACCCTTGTAGATGATCGAGCGGCACGACAGCGAGCAGATGTAGAAATCGCTGATCTGCGCGGCGATGACCTTGTTCTCGATCCGGCGGCGGACGAGATAGAGCTGCTTTTCGAACTCGGCGATATTCTGCTCGTCGGGCATCGGACCCGCGATCATGATCTGCTCGATCTCGGGGCGGGTGCGCTGTGCCTTGTCGCCGATCACCGCGATGTTCACCGGCACCTGGCGCCAGCCATAGATGGTATAGCCCGCCTCGATGATCTCGCTCTCGACGATGGTGCGGCAGGTCTCCTGCGCCTGCAGATCGGTGCGCGGCAGGAAGACCATGCCGACCGCGAGCTTGTTGGGCAGCACCTTGTGGCCCGAATCGGCGATCGCATCGTCAAAGAAGCGCACCGGCAGGTCGACATGCAGGCCCGCGCCATCGCCGGTCATGCCATCGGCATCGACCGCGCCGCGATGCCACACCGCCTTCAGCGCATCGATCGCGCTCTCGACGACGCGGCGCGAGGGCTTGCCGTCGGTCGCGGCGACCAGTCCGACGCCGCAGGCATCGGATTCATAATCGGGCCGGTACATGCCTTCGCGGGCAAGGCGTTCATGCTCGGGCGTGGGGAAGTGGGTCATGTCTCGTGTCTTTCGTCTCGACCGGCCGGGGCTTCGCGCTCATCCGGCCAGGTCCGTCATTCTTGCTCAGGCGGCGACCATTTCGGCCCCGGCGCGGGCCTTGGCCTTCAAATATTTGTGCATGTGCTCGGCCACATCGCGGCCGTCGCGGATCGCCCAGACGACCAGCGAAGCCCCGCGCACGATATCGCCAGCGGCAAACACGCCATCGAGGCTGGTCATCATCGTCTTGTGGTCGACGCGCAGCGTGCCCCAGCGCTGGACCGAGAGCTCGTCGCAGCCGAACGCACTCGGCAGGTCCTCGGGATCAAAGCCCAGGGCCTTGATGACGAGGTCGGCCGGAACCGAGAAATCGCTGTCGGGATCGGGCTCGGGCGCGCTGCGGCCCGAAGCGTCGGGCGCGCCGAGGCGCATGCGGCTGGCGCGCACGGCGGTGGCGTGCGGCGTGCCCTCGACCGCGACCGGGCCGGAGAGCCAGACGAACTCGACGCCCTCTTCTTCGGCATTGAGCACCTCGCGCTGCGATCCGGGCATGTTGATCCGGTCGCGGCGATAGAGGCACTTGACCGAGGCCGCGCCCTGGCGGACGGCGGTGCGCACGCAATCCATCGCGGTATCGCCGCCGCCGATCACGACGACATTCTTGCCTTCAGCATTGAGCGCGCCGCTGTCGAAATCGGGCACGTCATCGCCAAAGCCCTTGCGGTTCGAGGCGATGAGATAATCGAGCGCGGGTACGACGCCATCGGCACCGATGCCCGGCACCTTGATGTCGCGCGCCTTGTAGACGCCGGTGGCGATCAGCACGGCGTCGTGCTTCTCCCGCAGATCGTCCATGGCGCAATCGCGTCCGACCTCGAACCCGCAATGGAAGACGATGCCTGCTTGCTCGAGCCGCGCGACGCGGCGCATCACCACGTCCTTTTCCAGCTTGAAGCCGGGGATGCCATAAGTCAGCAGCCCGCCCGCGCGGTCATGCCGGTCGTACACGTGCACGTCATAGCCGCCCATGCGCAGATATTCGGCCGCGGTCAGCCCCGCAGGCCCCGCACCGATGATGCCGACCGACTGGCCGCGCGGCTTGCCGACCAGCACCGGCTCGACCCAGCCCTGCTCCCAGGCGGTATCGGTGATGTACTTTTCCACCGAGCCGATGGTGACCGCGCCATGGCCGGAAAATTCGATCACGCAATTGCCTTCGCACAGACGATCCTGCGGGCAGATGCGGCCGCAGATTTCGGGCATGGTCGAGGTGAGGTTCGACATCTCATAGGCTTCGCGCAGCCGCCCTTCGGCGGTCAGGCGCAGCCAGTCCGGAATGTGATTATGCAGCGGGCAATGGGTCGAGCAATAGGGCACGCCGCATTGCGAGCAGCGCGCCGATTGCGCCTGCGCGGCGCTGCCATCGAACTTGTCCGAGATCTCCTCGAAATCGTCGGCGCGGTCCTCGGCGCTGCGCTTGGGCGGATAGGCCTGACCGCGATCGACGAATTGCAGCATCGCGAGCTTTTCCGCCGCGAGCGCCGCTGCGGTTGCTACTGTGTTGTCGTGCTGGTCAGCCATGCCCCTGCCTTCATTTGCGCAATCGATAGGCGCGCGAAAAATTGCGCGCGCCGCAACTGACGCAGCTTTAAGCGATCATGAACGCAGAGTCACGCATTTTTCTGTCAATAGGTCAGCATTGTTGACTATTGATCCGCGATAAGGATCATTTCGTCGCAGCCTAAGACAATTTTTGGACCTTAACAGGTCCGCACCGGCCCTATCGATTGGCCAGCCATATCAGGGCCGCCGCGCCTGCGACGATGCGATACCAGGCGAAGGGCACGAAACCGTAGCGCGTGATGATCTTGAGGAACGCCTTGACCACGACCAACGCCACGATGAACGAGACCACGAATCCGATCGCGATCGCCCCGAACTCGTCCGGGGTGAGCATGTCGCGGTTCTTGTAGAGCTGCAGCACCGTCGCGCCGGTGAGCGTCGGCAGCGCGAGGAAGAAGCTGAACTCCGCCGCCGTCTTGCGATCCACCCCCATCGCCATCGCGCCGAGGATGGTCGCGCCCGAGCGGCTGACCCCGGGAATCATCGCGATGCACTGGACCAGGCCGATGCCGATCGCGGTCTTGAAGGGTACGCCGGCAACGCCGCCGGCGTCGCTGGTCTTCGCGAGCTTCTCGACCACCAGGATCGCAACCCCACCGATGATCAGCGCCCAGGCGACGACCACCGCATTCTCGAGCAGCTTGTCGATCTGGTCGCCGAACGCCAGACCCAGGATGACCGCGGGAAAAAAGGCGATCAGCAGATTGCGCGTGAACGCGATGGCAGACGGCTCCCAGCGCATCAGCCCGGCGAGCACGTCCATGAACGTGCGCCAGTAGAGCACCACGATCGCGAGGATCGCGCCCGGCTGGATCGCGATGTTGAACACCGCCCAGGCCTCGGCATCGAAGCCGAGCAATTCGGTCGCAAGGATCAGGTGTCCGGTGGACGAGACCGGCAGAAACTCGGTCAGGCCTTCGACGATGCCCAGCAATATGGGGATAAGGTACATTTCGATCATGCCGTCTTAAGAGCGGCGGCATTCCCCCAAGTCAACCGCCTATCAGGCGGAAAGGCTGGCCGTCAGCTTGGCGAATGCTTCCTGAGAAACCCCGGCCACGCCCTCGCGCCAGCGCGCCGGATCGGCGGTCATCGTGTACTTGCGCGACTTGTTGGTGCCCACCCCGCCGAGAAAGCCGATGACATTGCTCACCGTCTCGAGCGTCTTGGCGGTGCCGCCAGTCGTATCCGCGAACGTGCCGTAATCGCCGCCCATCGCCACCGGCTCCTTGAGCACCACCGACCCGATCTTGCCGCCCGGCGCGAACACGGTGAGCTGGCTGGCATCGGGAAAGGCGGCGAGGCTCGACTTGACCTTGACCGAAGAGCTGTTGGTGAACCAGCCGCCATAGCTGTCGGCATCGGCGAAATCGACGAGCAGCAGCGCGTTGATCACCGCCTGGCCCGAGGATTTCGCATAGGTTTTCGCGTTCATGCTGGCGTTGACGACACTCATGTTGAAGCTGAAGTCGAAACCGCCGCCGGTCATGATGCCCAGCCATTCCTGCAACACAACGGGATCGCCCAGCGCCGCCGGGCTGAACAGCCGCGCCCTGGCCTTGTCGTCGCGCCCGGTGAGCAGCGTGCGTTCCTCGCCATTGGGCAGCGGCTTGACCTTGCTGCCATAGGCCGCGAGCAGTCCCTGCCGATCGGCGAGCGTGATGCCCATCGCCGACAGCCGGCCAGTGAATGCGGCATAGGCCGCTTCGGTCGCATCCCTGAAATCTGCGTCGGTCAGCCCGGCGAGATAGCTGCGCGCGGTCGATTTGCCGCCGAAACCGCCGCCCATCAGCCCGCCGCCGGCCTTGGCGCGGTCGATCCGCTCGGTGAGAAAGCCCAGCGCGAACGATCCGATCACCGCCTGGCGCATCCCGGCGAGCGCTGCTGGGTTCTTGACCGATACCGGCGACTTGGCCTTTTTCGCGGCCAGAACCGGCGAAGGCAGCGCAGCGAGCGCGGCAGCGCTCGCCGAAGCGATCAAAAATTGGCGGCGATCGAGCGTCATCATGTCCCCCTTGAGCGAAGCGACGATCCCGGCGGGCGCTGAACCCGCCGGGATCGCCTTTCCATCACCTGTCACCGGCCAGCAGGGTCGCGGTTTGCTGAATGTTCGGTGGCCGATGATGAAAAGCGGATGCTTCGTTGAAGACAGGCTTAAGCCGCTGTTTCCCATCGCCACACCCCGATTGGGGGGGATTTGATGTCGGGTGCGATCAATGGCTGACAGCGCATGGAGAATATGGCAGCATGACTGCCAATAATTCGCCGGACGCAAGGCGATCGAAGCAGGAGGGTGCAGATGAAACGGGTTCTGAAAGCGGGCGCGATGGGAATCGCGCTGATCAGCGGCGCGGCCGCGCAGGCGCAGCTCAGCGATGCCGAACGCGCAGCGGTGCTGGCGCGGCTTCCCGCCGATGACGGCAGCGACATGGCTGATGCGACCCGCGGCAAGATCGCCGAAATTCCGGGCGGCGTGATCAAGACCGCCGATGGCAAGACCGTGTGGGACGCATCCGCCTTCGATTTCCTCAAGGCCGAGACCGCGCATGCAACCGTCCACCCCTCGCTCTGGCGGCAGGCGCGGCTGAATCATATCCACGGGCTGTTCGAGATCGTCCCCGGCAAGGTCTGGCAGCTGCGCGGCTATGACATTGCGGTGATGACGATCATCTCGGGCAAGACCGGCTGGATCGTGGTCGATCCGCTGCTGACCGAAGAGGCCGCCGCTGCCGCGATGCAGCTGGCCGAAAGCAAGATCGGCAAGCGCCCGATTTCCGCGGTGCTGTTCAGCCACAGCCATGCCGACCATTTCGGCGGGGTGGGCGGCATCCTTTCGCCCGACGACGCGAAGAAGCGCAAGGTGCCGATCGTCGCGCCGCACGGCTTTGCCGAAGAGGCGGTGAGCGAGAATGTGCTCGCGGGCAACGCGATGACCCGGAGGTCGAGTTACATGTTCGGCACCGCGCTCGCGCCAGGGGCGCAGGGCCGGGTCGACAACGGCCTGGGCACCGGGCTTTCGATCGGCACCACCGGCTATATGGCACCGACGATGCTGATCGGCCCCGAAGGCGGGCTCAAGGTCATCGACGGGGTGCGGTTCGACTTCATCGATGCGGCGGGCACCGAGGCTCCGGCCGAATTCCTGTTCTATCTGCCCGATTTCAAGGTGCTGCACACCACCGAAGTCGCGGTCAAGACGCTGCACAACATCCTCACCCTGCGCGGCGCGCAGGTGCGCGATGCTTTGCGCTGGTCGAAGATCATCGACAAGGCGTTGGTCAAATGGGGCAATGAGGCCGAGGTGCAGATCGCCTCGCACAACTGGCCCACCTGGGGCCAGGCGCGGGTGGCCAAATATCTGGAGAACCAGCGCGACGCCTATCGCTATGTCCATGACCGCACCCTGGGCCGCGCCAATGCGGGGATGACCCTGCACGAGGTGGCAGACGGCATTGCCGAACCTTCGGCGCAGCAACAGGCCTATTCCGCGCGCGGCTATTACGGCACGATCAACCACAATATGAAGGCGACCTATCAGCGCTATTACGGCTGGTGGGACGGGGTTCCTGCCAATTTCAATCCGCTGCCCCCGGTCGCAGCCGGCAAGGGCTATGTCGAGCTGGCGGGCGGCGCGGACAAGCTGCTCGAAGCGGGCAGGAAGGCGCAAGGCGAAGGCAACCACCGCTGGGCCGCCGAACTATTGAACCATCTCGTCTTTGCCGAGCCAGGCAACGCCGCCGCCAAGGCCGCATTGGCGGACAGTTACGAGGCGCTGGGCTTTGCTGCCGAATCGGGCATCTGGCGCAATTACTATCTCGCTGGGGCCGCCACGCTGCGCGGGACCGAATTGCCACGCAAGGGATCGAGCACGCAGAGCCGCAGCTTCATCAGCGCCATCCCCACAGCGGAATTCTTCGACGCGCTCGCCACCCGATTTGCCGCCGAACGCGCGGGCAACATGCGCGCGCGCATCAATTTCATCCTGCCCGATACCAGGGAAACGCTGGGGATCATGGTCAATGGCGATGTCGAGGTGCCGCGCTATGGCGCAACGCTCGCCGATGCCAATGCGACGGTGACACTGAACCGCAAGGATTTCGATGCGATCGTCATCGGCGAGACCGATTTCCCGACGCTGATGAAATCGGGCGCAATGAAGATCGAGGGCGATTCGGGGCTGTTCCTGCGCTGGCTGATGCTGCACCCGCCATTCGACCCGGCCTTCGCGGTGGTGACGCCCTGAGCGTTACTCGGCAGTCAGCGGGCGGGCGAGCAGCGCGGCGACGGCATCGCCTGCGGCCACATCACCCGCGAGCAGCGCGCAGACGGTATCGACGATCGGCATCGCGACACCGCGCGCCTTGGCGACGCGCTGGAGCACCGGCGCGGTGAACGCGCCCTCGGCCACGGTGGCGCGGTCGGCGAGCACATCACCCGCCTTGCGCCCCTCGCCCAGCGCCTTGCCGAGCGAGAAATTGCGCGAGCTCATCGACGAGCAGGTCAGCACCAGATCGCCCAGGCCCGAAAGGCCCGACAGCGTCTCGGCCTGCGCCCCGCAGGCGAGGCCGAAGCGCGTCATCTCGGCAAAGCCGCGCGCGATCAGCGCCGCGCGGGCGTTCTGGCCCAGGCCCAGCCCCTCGACGACACCACACGCGATGGCGAGCACGTTCTTGACCGCGCCGCCGATTTCCGCGCCAATGATGTCGGTGCTGAAATAGGGGCGGAAGGCCGGACGCCAGATCAGCGGCGCGATCCGGTCCCATTGCGCCCGGGTTTCGCAGGCGAGCGTCACGGCGGTCGGCTGACCGTTTGCCACTTCGTGCGCGAAGGTCGGGCCGGAAAGCACGGCGAGCGGCCTGCCCGGCGCAGCGGCGCGCGCGGCATCGACCATCAGCTCGCCGCTCGCCTCCTCGATGCCCTTGCAGCACAGCACGAGGTCGCCGGGACCTTCGGGCAGCGACGCCAGCACGCGGCGCATATGCTGCGCGGGCGTGACCACCAGCAGCAACGGCAGATCGGCCAGTTCGCTCAGATCGCTCGTCGCGCGGATACCCGCGTTGAGATCGATGCCCTTGAGATAGGCGCTGTTGCGATGATGGCGGTTGATCTCCTCCACCACCGGAGGCTCGAACGCCCAGAGCCGCACTTTGCTGCCATCGCTTGCCAGCATCTGTGCGAGCGCGGTGCCCCAGGCCCCGCCGCCGATCACGCCGAGGGTTTGGCTGCTCATGCCTTCACCCCCGCCCCGCGCGCCGCTTCGGCTTCAGGATCGAGCGGCCAGCGCGGGCGTGCAGGCATGTCGAGCGGATCGGTGAGGCCCAGAGCAAACCGCTCGGCCCCCGCCCAGCCGATCATCGCGGCATTGTCGGTGCACAGCCAGAGCGGCGGGGCGACAAAGCCCATATCGTGCCGGGCGGCGAGCGCCTCGAGCGCCGAGCGGATCGCGCCATTGGCGGCGACACCGCCTGCGACGACCAGGGTTTTGGGTTTGCCGCCAGTGCCATCTGATGCAGCGAGCGCCTTCTCCAGCCGATCCACTACACAATCCACCACCGCCTGCTGGAACGCCGCCGCGATATCCTCGGGCCGGTGCGCCCCGCTCTGCGCCGCGCGCAGCACCGCGCTCTTGAGGCCCGCGAAAGAGAAATGCGGCTCGGCGCTGCCCAGCAGCGGCCTTGGCAGCGGCACCGCCTTCGAATTGCCGGTCTTGGCCAGCGCCTCGACGCGCGGCCCGCCGGGATAGCCCAGACCCAGAATCTTGGCGGTCTTGTCGAATGCCTCGCCCGCCGCATCGTCGATCGTGGTTGCCAGCCTGCGATACTGGCCGACCCCGTCGACGCGCAAAATCTGGCAATGCCCGCCCGAAACAAGCAGCAGCATGTAGGGGAATTCAAGCGCAGCATCGGCAAGACGCGGCGAGAGCGCATGGCCCTCCAGATGGTTGACCGCGATCAGCGGCTTGCCCGCCGCCATCGCCAACGCCTTGGCGGTGACAAGCCCCACCATCACCCCGCCGATCAGCCCGGGGCCTGCGGTCGCGGCAATGGCATCGACATCGTCCAGCCCCAGCCCCGCATCCATCAGCGCCGCGTCGATCAGCGGGGTGAGCACCTGCACATGCGCGCGCGCCGCAATCTCGGGCACTACGCCGCCATAGGGCTTGTGCGCATCCTCCTGCCCCGCCAGCCGGTGCGCCAGCACGGTCCGGTCCGACCCGATCAGCGCCGCCGCGCTCTCGTCGCAGCTCGATTCGATGCCCAGGATGATTGCCATAAGGCTTCCCCTTATCGGCATACGCCGCTAGCACAAGGGCATGGGTAATGAGACACGAGCGGGCCTGCCCGAGGGGATAGCGGAAATTCTGGAACAAAGGCCGATCCGGCTGGGCACGCGCGCCTCGCCGCTGGCCATGGCGCAGGCGCGGATGACCGCCGCCGCGCTGCGGGAGCGCTGGAGCCTGGCCGAGGATCAGGTCGAACTGTCGCCCGTGGTGGCGAGCGGCGACCGCATCACCGACCGCCCGCTTGCCGATGTCGGCGGCAAGGCCTTGTGGACGCGCGAGCTCGACTGGTCATTGGGCGGCGGCGCGATCGACCTTTCGGTGCATTCGATGAAGGATGTCGAGACCGTGCGGCCTGACGCCTTCCATATCGCCGCGATGCTGCCGCGCGCCGATGTTCGCGATGTGCTGCTGGGTGCCACGAGCATTGAGGCGCTGCCCGAAGGTGCACGCTTCGGCACCAGCTCGCCGCGCCGCGCCGCGCAGATCCGCTCGATCCGCCCCGATATCACCACCGTGCTGTTCCGCGGCAATGTCGCCACGCGCATCGGCAAGCTGCAGGCGGGCGAGGCCGATGCGACGCTGCTCGCCGCCGCCGGGCTCGACCGGCTGGGCGAGACATTGGACGGCATGGTCTCGGCGCGGCTCGATAGCGACACCTGGCTGCCTGCGCCGTCGCAGGGCGCGGTGGGCGTCGAGGTGCGCGCCGATGACGCACCGATGCGCGCGCTGATCGGCGGCATCGACGACAAGCCCACCTCGATCTGCGTGCGCGCCGAACGCGCGCTGCTGTTCGCGCTGGGCGGCGATTGCCACTCGGCGGTGGCGGCGCTCGCGCGGATGGAGGGCGAGAGCGTGCACCTGCGCGCCATGCTTTATTCGGAGGACGGTGCCGATCGTGTCGCGGGCGAAGCGCGCTTTGCCGCCGGCGATGCACAAGGCCCGGCAGGTCTTGCCGCCGAACTGCTCGCCCGCGCCCCCGAGACGATCACCCGGCTGTTCACCCCCGCGTGATGGCGAGCCCGCGCATCATCGTGCTGCGCCCGCAGCCCGGCGCGACCGCCACCGCACAGGCGCTGCGCAACGCCGGTTACGACCCTGTCGTCACGCCGCTGTTCGCGATCGAACCGGTCGCCTGGACGCCCGCCGACCCGGAAGCCTATGACGCTTTGCTCGTCGGCAGCGCCAATGTGTTCCGCCATGGCGGCCCGGCGCTTGCCGACCTCAAGGGTCTGCCGGTCTATGCCGTGGGCGGCAAGACCGCGCGCATGGCGACTGATCTGGGCTTTCGCGTGCGCGGCCAGGGCAGTGGCGGTCTTGCCGCGATGCTGCCGATGCTGGTCGAGGACGGACATCTGCACGTTCTGCGGCTGGCGGGCGAGGACCGGGTCGATCTCCCCGCGTCGCGCCTCGCGATCGATACGCGCATCGTGTATCGCTCGCGCGCGCTGCCAATGCCCGATGCCCTTCGCAAGGCGCTGACGGGACCTGCGATCGTGCTGCTCCATTCGGCGCGCGCGGCACAGCATTTTGGCACGCTGGTCGACAGCGCTGGGATCGACCGTGGCCATATCAGCCTCGCGCTGTTCGCCCCGGCGCTGGTCGATGCGGCAGGCGACGGCTGGGCCGCGGTGCGCATCGCGGCTGCCGCAGATGACCGCGCCTTGCTGGACGTGCTGCCCATGCTGTGCCAGCATGAGGCGGGACGCCAACAGGCGAAAAAGCCGGAGACCGAATGAACGTGGATACACCCCGCCAGGGAAGCCCGAGCCAGGCAAGCCCCAGCCAGGGGCAAGGGTCGAGCGGGCGCTCGCTGCTGATCCTGCTGCTGCTCGCCTTTGTCGGTGGAGCGGTGCTCTCCGGCTGGATCATCACCCGGTCGGGCTGGTTCGACACGCAGGCCCCGCCCCAGGCTGCGGTCGACCGCAATGTGATCACCGCCGCTCCGGCCAGCCCGGCACCTGCGCCGATTCCGCCATCGATGGCGACCGGCATGCTCAGCGGCCCCGTGCCGCCCGGCGCGCTCGACCAGCGCGTGGCGGAGCTGGAAAACCGGCTGTCGCTGATCAACGTTCAGGCCCAGGCGGCGTCGGGCAATGCCGGGCGCGCCGAAGGGTTGCTGATCGCGTTTGCCGCGCGCCGCGCGCTCGACCGGGCATCGGCGCTGGGCTATCTGGAAGGCCAGTTACAGCTGCGCTTCGGCACGGCGCAGCCCAATGCCGTGGCCACGATCATCCGCGCCTCGAAAAACCCGGTGACGATGGACCAGCTGCGCGCGCAGCTCGACGAGATCGGCCCCTCGCTGGGATCGGGCCGCGCTGCCAATGAGAGCTTCTGGGCGGCTCTGCATCGCGAGGCGAGCGAACTGTTCGTGATCGAACAGGCGGGCAAGGAATCGCAGACCCCGACCCAGCGCGTGCAGCGCGCGCGGCGCTATCTCGAGGCGGGCCGGGTCGAGGCCGCTCTCGGCGAGATCGAGAAGCTTCCCGGTCGCGCCAAGGCTGCGGACTGGATCGCCAAGGCGCGCAGCTATGCCGAGGCACGGCGCGCGCTCGACATCATCGAGAGCGCCGCGATCCTGGAGCCGCGCGGCCTGCGCGACGCCGTCGGTCAGCCGATCGAGCAGCCCTCGCCGCTGGCCCCGCCCGCAGGCTGAGGCCTGTCCGATGCCCGAACCATTGCAAGACCCCGTGATCGTGCTGCTCGCAGGCGGGCAGTCGAGGCGCATGCAGGGTCAGGACAAGGCGCTCGCCGAGATCGATGGTCAGCGCATGATCGACCGGGTGCTGGCGCGGCTTGCACCCCAGGCAGGCACGCTCTGGCTGTCGGCCGCGCGGGATTACGGTACCGCCCTGCCCGTCATTCGCGATGACCCGGAGGCTCCCGCCGGGCCGGTCGGTGCCATCCGGTCGGTCGCTTCGGCGCTGGCAGGCCTGGGCGGCGACGCGTTCGTCACCTGCCCGGTCGATGCGCCGTTCGTCCCCGATGATCTGGCCGCGCGGCTGATGGTCGAGGCTCCGCTCGCCATGGTCGAAGCGGATGGCGCGCTGCAGCCGGTGTTCGCGCTGTGGAGCGCGCGCGCGGTGCTGCAGGCGTTGCCGCCCGAGCGCTGCGGCGAACGCTGGTCGCTGCAGCGGCTGGGCGAGACCATCTGCATGCGCGCGGTATGCTTTCCCGACGCTGGTGCCCTGATGAACGTCAATACGCCGCAAGAGCTTGAAATCGCGCGCCGCCATGCGCTCGATGCGCGTGGGAAACGGCTTGGCGAGGCCGGGTCAACGCGATATTCAGCATAGCGAAAGCCGAAAACCATATAGAGCGGCGCTTTGCCGCCGACACGCGACGCGGCACGCAGCAGGGAACACAGGGGCCAATCTGGCATGGCGGTGAAAGACAAGGGCGGCACGGCCGCACCCAGAAGCGGGGCCCGCCTCTGGTTCTGGCGCATCGTCAAGATCGGTGCCGCGACCAGCTTTTTCGGGCTGATCGCGCTGGTCGTCGCGGTGGCGACGGTGATGGGCTCGCTGCCCAGCTTCAACGATCTCAAATCCTCGCCCAATGGCCAGATGATCCTGGTCAAGGCCGCCGACGGGACCGAGATCATGCAGCTCGGCCCCAGCTTCGGCGAATGGCTCGACATCGAAGACATCCCGCAGGTGATGAAGGATGCGATGATCTCGGTCGAGGACCGGCGCTTCGCCTATCATCCCGGCGTCGACGTGATCGGCATCGGCCGCGCGATCTTCACGACTGCGAGCGGCGGCGGACGGCTGCGTGCGACATCGACGATCACGCAGCAGCTGGCGCGCAACATCTTCCTCAGCAACAGCCGCTCGTACACCCGCAAGATTCGCGAGGGCATACTCGCGCTCGCGCTCGAGCAGAAGTTCAGCAAGGACCAGATTCTCGAGCTCTATCTCAACAAGGTCTATTTCGGCGGCGGCGCCTATGGCGTCGATTCCGCCTCGCGCAAGTTCTTCAACCATGATGCGACCACGCTGTCGCTCGCCGAGGCGGCGATCATCGCAGGTCTTGTGAAGGCGCCGTCGCGCTATTCGCCCACCGCCGACAGCGAGGCCGCGATCGGCCGCGCCGGCGTGGTGCTGCAGGTGATGCAGGATGTCGGCACGATCACGCCCGCGCAAGCCGCCGAGGCCGATCTGGACGCGGTGAAGTTCGCGCCGGAAAAGGGCCAGAATTCGGTGCGCTATTTCACCGACTGGGCGCTGCCGCAGCTCGATACGCTGATCGAGGACAATGACGAGCCGATCGTCGTGTGGACGACGCTCGACCTCAATATGCAGCGCGCGGGCACCAACGCGATCCAAGCCTATGTCCCCGGCGGCGCGCAGGGTGCGCTGGTCGCGCTCGACCGCGACGGCGCGGTCCGCGCGATGGTCGGTGGCACCGATTACGTCACCTCCAATTACAACCGCGCGGTCAGCGCGCTGCGCCAGCCGGGATCGGCCTGGAAGCTGTTCGTCTACATGGCCGCGCTCGAGGCAGGCTACAAGCCCGAGGACATCGTCACCGACGCGCCGATCACCATCGGCGGCTGGACCCCGCGCAACAGCGGCGGCAGCTATGCCGGCGACATCTCGCTGCGCACCGCCTTTGCCTATTCGAAGAACACCGTCGCCGCGCGCATCGGCGAGGATGTCGGCACCAGCACGATCGCCAACATGGCGCGCCGCTTCGGCATCACCACGCCGATCACGACGCTGCCCTCGATGGTGCTGGGATCGTCCGAAGTGCGCGTGATCGACATGGTGCGCGCCTTTGCCGGGGTGAGCTCGGGCGGCGTCGCGATCGCGCCCTATGGCATCACCAAGGTCACGACGGGCAAGGGCGAGCTGCTTTACCAGCACGAGGCGGACATGAGCCAGGTGCTCGTGCCCCCCTATGTCACTGCGGGCATGACCGATCTGCTGCAGACCGCCGTCAATGTCGGCACCGGCCGCGCGGCGCAGATCGGGCGGCCGGTCGCGGGCAAGACCGGCACGACTAACAGCAACAAGGATGGCTGGTTCCTGGGCTTTTCGAGCGGGATCACCACCGGCGTGTGGATGGGCCGCGACGATGCAAGACCCGTCGGCGGCCTGCAGGGCGGCACCGCGCCCGCGCGCGCCTTTGCCGCGTTCATGAAAGTTGCGGTCGCCAAGCGCAAGATCGAGCCGTTCGAGACCGAACTCACCCTGCCCGAATCCGAACTGGAACCCGATGACGAGGCCTATTTCGGCTCACCCGACGACGTGATCTTCATCGACGAGAACGGCAATCCGGTGGGCCAGGGCGAAGGCATCAGCCCGCCCCAGACCGGCGGCGGCATCCCCGGCGAAGCGCAACAGCCCGAACGGCTCGACGAGAATTTCATCGACCGCGCGCTGGGCCGGGACACGCCACCGCAACGCCCGCAGGTCCGCCAGGCCGAACCCAGGCCCCCGGTGCGCAGGCCTCCGCCGAACCCGCAGGAGGATCGGGTGGCGCCGAGGTTGCGCGATGAGGATGAAGGGCAGTAGGATGGGGCGACGCGCGTCCGGTTTCAGCGGCGAGCGTTGGTGACGGTAGTGGCTGCTGAAGGGTGGGCAGGCGAATAGGAGCTTTCGGGTGACGGCCGTATCTCGCGATCCGGCTGCTGCGCGCTGCATTCCTCGCTTGTCTCGACATCCAGAAACGGGCGCTCGATGCAACGGGCTGCTCGCGCCAAGACTGCTGCATTTATCATGTTGCCCTCGCCACCTGCTGCTATCAACGCATCTCGCGCGCGTTCCAGAGTAGCGCGATCGCCCGTTAGGTAGGCGGTAAACCCAGTTACATATGTGTTCCAATCAAGCGCGGCATCTGGAGGCTGATCCGCTCGTCGGGATGCAGCCGCCAGCAACGCTGCGGCTGCGCGCGTACCAGAATCTGCTCCGGAACGCGCGAGATTGCGAGACATGTGGAAGGTCGTGATCGCGTGCTGGCGGGTTGTCAGCAGCGGCCCTGTGGCGAGATAATCGCGGGCAGCCTCAACGGCTTGGACATAACACCCTCGAGAGTTGTACCACATGGGCCCGCCAAGCTTCTGGGTATCAAACTCAAAGTCGTTCCATGAGCGAGCAGCATTACTGGTGCGGACCGCCAAATCATAGCGACAAGCACTTGATGGTCGCACCTCATCACTAGCTGGTGCGGCCTCACTTTGGGTATCGACCGTGGCCACCGTAACGAGAGCAAAGAACAGAGCGAGGAATGCCATGAGGCATCTTTCTCTGAATCGACCTGCTCTCGCAAGCGGTGTGTGGGATGTTGCTTGGAGCCAAGGTTGAGGGACTGGGCTTCAACTCGGTGCCACCGTTACAAGCTAGCGAGCGAGCGTCCGGGAAGGGCAAGCTTGCGATCAGCCGGTAGAGACAGAAACGGGGTCGTTTTCCGAACGGCCGGTTTGTTCGAGGACAGCTTGAACGCCGCCCCTCCCACCTCCGCTCAGCCTGAGCCTGTCGAAGGCCCCGCTATTACGGCCGCGTGCGTGCGTGACCCCCTCTCCCAGCTTCGCCTAATTCGCTGCGCTCAGAAGGCTTCGCAACCGTGGACAGAGCCACTTGCCTCTGTCCAACCCTCGTGGGGGAGAGGGGAGAGTGGCGCGTTCCCGCTCCCCGCAAACGCAATCCGGCCCGGAAGCTTGCGCTGCCGGGCCGGATCGGTTGTCAGTCTATCAGCGTGTCAGAAGCTCAGTGCTTCACGCCCGCCCAGACGTTGCGATAGGCCATATAGCCGAGGCCCGTCGCGATGATCAGGAAGATCAGCACGGCCCAGCCGGTCTGGTGGCGCTTTTCCAGCGTGGGCTCTGCGGTCCACACCAGGAATGCGGCGACGTCCTTGGCCATCTGTTCGCGGGTGGCGTTGGTGCCGTCCGAATAGGTGACGATGCCGTCGCTGCCCAGGGGGTTGGCCATCGCGATGTTCAGGTTCGCGAAATAGGGGTTATAGTTGAGGCCCGGTCCCGGCATCGCGTCGGGGAACTTCTTGGCGAGTTCCGCCGGCGGATCCTGATAGCCGGTCAGCAGCGAATAGACATAGGCTGCACCGCCGTGACGCGCCTTGGTGATCAGCGAAAGATCAGGCGGCAGAGCGTTGTTGTTGGCGGCACGGGCTGCCGTCTCGTTGGCGTGCGGCGAAGGGATATAGTCCTGCGGCAACGGCTTGCGCGTGGTCGGCTCGCCCGTGGCCGGATCGATCGACGGGGTCTGGGTTGCCCAGTTGGCCGCAATCGCCTTCACCTCGTCCTCAGTGTAACCGAGCTCGGTCAGGTTGCGGAACGCGACCAGACGCATCGAGTGACAGGCCGAGCAGACTTCCTTGTAGACCTGGAAACCGCGCTGCAGCTGCTGGCGGTCGAACTTGCCCATCGGGCCATCGCTGCTCAGCGCCAGCTTCTTGGGGTGGAGGTGGAATTCATGTTCTGCCGTCGGCTGGGGCGGCTCGCTGATATAGGCGGCCGCGCCAACTCCGAAGGACACCAGCAGCCAGCCGCTGAAGAACAGCCCGACCAAAAATGCACCAATGCGAATCATGTCGAATGACTTTCCTTTTAGCGTCAGGGCTTATTCGGCCGGCTGCAGCGCAGGGCCGCCAACCGTGCCGGAGCTGTCCTTGCCGAGCACCGCTTCGGTGATCGAGAAGGGCAGCGGCTTGGGCTTTTCGATCTTCGAGATGATCGGCAGGATGATCAGGAAGTGTGCGAAATAATAAGCCGAAGCCAGCTGGCTGAGCATCACATAGGGTTCTTCAGCCGGTGCACCGCCGAGATAGCCGAGCAGCAGCACGTCCAGCACCAGAATGATGAAGAAGGTGCGGAACAGCGGGCGATAGTTGCCCGAACGGACGGGCGAGCGATCGAGCCAGGGCAGAAAGAACAGCAGCAGGATCGATGCGAACATCGCCAGCACGCCGAGCAGCTTGGCCGGCACGATGAAGAAGTCGAAGGTGAAGGCGCGCAGGATCGCGTAGAACGGCCAGAAATACCATTCGGGGACGATGTGCGCCGGGGTCGAGAGCGGGTTGGCCGGGATGTAGTTGTCCGGGTGACCCAGTGCGTTCGGCGCAAAGAACAGCACCGAGCAGAACAGGATCAGGAACACGCCCAGGCCGAAACCGTCCTTCGCGGTGTAATAGGGATGGAACGGCACGGTGTCCGATTCCGACTTCACTTCCACGCCGGTCGGGTTCGACGAACCCGGAATGTGCAGCGCCCAGATGTGCAGGATGACGACACCGGCGATGACGAACGGCAGCAGATAGTGCAGCGAGAAGAAGCGGTTCAGCGCGGCGTTATCGGGGGCGAAGCCACCAAGCAGCCATGTCTGGATCGGTTCGCCGACCAGCGGAATGGCGCCGAACAGGCCGGTGATCACCTTGGCACCCCAGAAGCTCATCTGGCCCCAGGGAAGCACATAGCCCATGAAGGCGGTCGCCATCATCAGCAGGAAGATGACCAGGCCGAGCAGCCAGATCATTTCGCGCGGCGCCTTGTACGAGCTGAAATAGAGGCCGCGGAAGATATGGATATAGACGACGATGAAGAAGAAGCTGGCGCCGTTGGCGTGCGCATAGCGCAGCATCCAGCCCCAGTTCACGTCGCGCATGATATGTTCGGTCGAATCGAAGGCGACCAGCGCGTTGGGCGCATAGTGCATCGCCATGATGATGCCGGTCACGATCTGGATGACCAGCGCGATGCCGGCGAGCACGCCGAAATTCCAGAAATAATTGAGATTGCGCGGCACGGGATAGCCGCCGCCGATCGCACCATAGACCAGACGGGGGAGCGGCAGGCGCTCATCCAGCCATTTGGTCAGATCGGACTTGGGTTCGTAGTGCTTGGCCCAGGAAAAGCTCATGATCTATGCTCCTCAACCGATCTTGATGACAGTGTCTGACAGGAATTCATATTCCGGCACTTCAAGGTTCTTCGGCGCCGGACCCTTGCGGATGCGCGCGGCGGTATCATAATGCGAACCATGGCACGGGCAGAAATAGCCGCCGAATTCGCCCTTCACCTCACCGGCGGCCGCGCCCAGCGGCACGCAGCCGAGATGCGTGCAGACGCCCAGCGTCACCAGCCAGTTGGTCTTGCCCGGCAGCGTGCGGTCGGCGAGCGACTGCGGATCGCGCAGCGACGCCACGTCGACCTTGTCGGCTGCGGCGATTTCTTCCGGCGTCAGGTTGCGGATGAACATGGGCTGTTTTCGCCACACGGTCTTGATCGCCTGGCCCGGCTGCACCGCCGAGACATCGACCTCGGTCGAGGCCTGCGCCAGCACGTCCTTGCTGGGCGCCATCTGCGTGATCAGCGGGATCAGCACCGATGCGCCACCGACGCCAGCAAAGCTGACCGCGGCGATGTTGATGAAATCGCGGCGACGCACGCCATCGGATTCGACGGCAGCGGTGCCATCTTGATTCATCGTGACTTGTTCTGCCATGTCGCTAACCTGACCCTCAAGTTATTGAAAAGGATACGTTTTTTATCGATATAGGAAGCGGCATGGCACGGCTTCGCCCCTGGCCCGTCCGCATGATTGCGGGCCTGATAGACGCAAAATCGTCATCTTGCCAACAGGGAAATTGGCGCGCCGCAGCATCATAGCGCCGATTCTGCGCCGTTATGCCGTGCCGTGCACGCGCCGGACCGAGCAGGACAGGTGACAGCCGCGCCGCGCGCGCTATGAAGGGGCGATGCGCATTGCCCTGTACCAACCCGAAATCGCCGGAAATGTGGGAGCCATTCTCCGCCTGGCCGCTTGCCTGGCGGTGCCGGTGGAGATCATCGAGCCTTGCGGCTTCGTGTTCGACGACAAGCGGCTGAGGCGCGCGGCGATGGATTACGGCCCCCTGGCCGAGATGACCCGCCATGCCGACTGGCCGAGCTTCCAGGCGTTCGCGCGCGACAGCGGCGCGCGGCTCGTGCTGATGAGCAGCAAGGCCAGCACAAGCATCTACCGCACCGCGTTCCAGGACAATGACATCCTGCTGATGGGCTCGGAAAGCGCAGGCGTTCCGGATCATGTGCGCGACGCCTGCGACCTGCAGACCACCATTCCGATGACCGCGGGTGTCCGATCGCTGAACATATCGGTCGCGACCGGGATTGCGCTGGGCGAGGCGCTGCGGCAGACACGAAGACTGGGTGAGGCATGATCGGCCATCACCAACTAGGGGAGCGCGATGACTGACTGGACCGAACAGAAGCCCAAGGCCCGCGCGTGGTTTGAAAGCCTGCGCGACGCGATCTGCGCCGAATTCACCGCGATCGAACGTGAGGCAGGCAGCGACGCGAGCTTCGAATATACCCCCTGGGAACGCACCGAGGCGGACGGAACGCCCGGCGGCGGCGGGGTTCGCGGGCTGATCAAGGGCAAGGTGTTCGAAAAGGCCGGCGTCAACGTGTCGACTGTCGAGGGCCGGTTCAGCGAGGAATTCGCCAAATCGATCCACGGCGCGGGCGAGGACCCGCGCTTCTTTGCGACCGGAATAAGCCTGGTCGCCCATATGTCGAATCCGCACGTGCCTGCGGTGCATATGAACACCCGTTTTCTTGTGACCACCAAGGCATGGTTCGGCGGTGGAGCCGATCTCAACCCGCCGCTGCCTTACGCGCAAGATACGGACGATTTTCACGCCCGGATGCAGGCAGCGTGCGACAAGCACAATCCCGACTATCATGCGAAGTTCAAGGCCTGGGCCGACGACTATTTCTATATCCCCCACAGAGGCGTGCACCGCGGCGTCGGCGGCATCTTCTACGATCATCTCGAATGCCCGGACGAAGCCGCGTTCGACGCGAATTTCGCCTTCACCCAGGATGTTGGCCGCGCGTTTCTGGACATTTTCCCCGCGCTGGTGCGCCGGCGGATGGGCCAGGATTTTTCGCCGGCCGAAAAGCACCAGCAGCTGGTCTGGCGCGGCCGCTATGCCGAATTCAACCTGATCCACGATCGCGGCACGTTGTTCGGCCTCAAGACCGGCGGCAATATCGACGCCATCCTGATGAGCCTGCCGCCCGAAGCGGTCTGGGAATGAGCCGATGACGATCGAGCGGCTCGACCATGTCAACATCATCACCGATGATCTCATGGGCACCGCACGCTTCTATGCCGAGCTGCTCGAGCTCGAGATCCGCCTCGCGCCGCCGCCGCTGACGCCCGACAATGCCCGCTGGGCGCATGACGCTGCGGGCAACGCGGTGGTGCATATCAACAGCACCGACTGCCCGCGCACCTATGACCGCGCGGTCACCCCCGGGCCGACCGGATCGATCCACCATGTCGCCTTCCGCTGCCGGGATTATCCCGCGATGGTCGCCCGGCTGGAGGCGCGCGGCGCGGACTTTCGGGTCAACGAAGTCGAGGCGATCGGCCTCAAGCAGCTGTTCACGCTCGACCCGAACGGGGTATTGCTCGAGCTCAATTTCTTTGCGGGGTAAACGCAAAAAGGGGTGCGGCCGCTGGTGCAGCGCGCGCCCCTCTTGCGGGAATGGAGTTGGCTATCAGCCGTTCACATCGGCCTGGGTCACCGGGACGATGCGGATCTCGACGCGGCGGTTCTGGGCGCGGCCATCCTCGGTGGTATTCGATGCAACCGGCTGCGATTCGCCAAAGCCGCGCGTCGCCAGGCGCGCCGACTGGACGCCGCGGGTAGACAGATAGCTTGCGACCGACTGTGCACGGCGTTCGGACAGCGTCTGGTTATATGAGTCGCTGCCGGTCGAATCGGTATGGCCGTACACGTCGATATAGGTGCTCTCGTACTGGACCAGGGTCGACGCGACATCGTTCAGCGTGTTGCGGAACTCGGGCTTCACCGCCGAGCTGTCGACATCGAAGGTCACCTGGCTCGGCATGTTGAGCAGCAGGCTGTCGCCGTCGCGGACGACGTCGATGCCGGTGCCAGCGGTCTTCTGGCGCAGTTCGCGCTCCTGCTGGTCGAGATAATAGCCGATGCCTGCACCGGCCACCGCGCCGATGCCCGCGCCCACGATCTTTTCGGTCCGGTCGCGGCGACCACCGACGATATCGCCCAGCAGATAGCCGCCGAGCGCGCCGCCGATGCCGCCGATCGCGGACTTGCTGATGCGCTGCTGGCCGGTCTCCGGATCGGTCACGCAGGCACCGAGTGCCAGGCTGGCCAGGCCCGCAAAGGCCGCGATACGGATGGTCTTGCTGTTCATCATAAGCTCCCGCGAAAAGTCTTTCATCGTGCAGACGCGTCGCTGCGTCTCATCCGCTTATTCGGTTTCGCGGCTGAATGGTTCCCGAACCTGAATGTAACATCGTTTAATTTCCGGGAACGCCCAGCCCGTTTGCGGGTCTGGTTGCAGGTGCGAAAGCACGTGACACCGCGCGCGCGCACGATATAGGGTGCACGCTTAACCCTGTAAGGCCCGATGGACCCTCTTCCCCCCTTTCCCTGGCTCGATGTCGTCATCATCCTGGCGCTGATCGTGCTCAATGGCGTTTTCGCTATGTCCGAGCTTGCGATCGTCTCGGCGCGCAACGCCAAGCTGGAAGCGATGGCGCGCGACGGCAGCAACGGCGCGCGCACTGCGCTCAAGCTGGGGTCCGATCCGGGCAAGTTCCTTTCCACCGTGCAGATTGGCATCACCCTGATCGGCATTCTGGCGGGGGCCTATTCGGGCGCGAGCCTCGGCGCTCCGGTCGGTGAGCGGCTGGCGCTGGTCGGAGTGCCCGCCGATATTGCCGACAGCGTCGGCTTTGCGCTGGTCATCGGCGTGACCACCTATCTGTCGCTGGTGATCGGCGAGCTGGTGCCCAAGCAGTTCGCGCTGCGCAAGGCCGAGGAACTGGCGGTCATCATGGCGATCCCGATGGACCTGATGGCGCGCGGCGCGGCCCCGCTGGTCTGGGTGCTCGACCGATCGAGCGCGCTGATCTTCCGCCTGCTCGGGCTGAACCGCGAATCGGAAAATATCGTCACCGCCGAAGAGCTGCAGATGATCTTCGCCGAGGCGACCAAATCAGGCGTGATCGAGGAATCCGAACGCGCGATCATCTCGGGCGTGGTCCGCCTCGCCGACCGTCCGGTGCGCGAGGTGATGACACCGCGCACCGAGGTCGACTGGCTGCCCGCCGATGCCGGGCTTGACGATCTGCGCCGGATCATGGCGGATTCGCCGCACAGCCGCCTGCCCGTCGCCAATGGTTCGGTCGACGCGATTATCGGCATCGTCACCGTGCGCGACCTGCTGACCGCGATCATCGAGGGCGCGCCGCTCGATCTGGCCGCGCTCGCGCGACCTGCTCCAATCGTCCCCGACCGCGTTGATGCGATGGATGCGCTGAAAGTGCTGCAAAAGGGCGAGGTGCCGATGGCGCTCGTCCATGACGAATATGGCCATTTCGAAGGGCTGGTGACGCCCGCCGACCTGCTGCAGGCACTGGTCGGCGATTTCGCGTCGGATCAGGGCGAGGGTGATTCGCCGATGGTGGTCGAACGCGCCGACGGCAGCCTGCTGATCTCGGGCGCGCTGCCCGCCGACGCCATGGCCGAACGCCTCGGCATCTCGCTGCCCGAAGACCGCGATTACGCGACAACGGCCGGCCATGTGCTGCACTGCCTGCGCCACCTGCCCAAGGAGGGCGAGGTGTTCAACGATCAGGGCTGGCGGTTCGAGATTGTCGACATGGACAATCGCAAGGTCGACAAGCTGCTGGTCAGCCGGATCGCCGAAAGCGACTGACCGGCGGCGACGCGCTTATTGCGGTGCGCCTGCGCCCGCGCCCGGCGCACCCACCGCGCCGATATTGCCGAACAGATCCTGGAAGAAAGTGCGCTTGCGGCCGAGCGTCGGCGTCTTTTCGCCTTCGGGATCGATCTTCGCAACCTGATCGAGCCCGGTGAAATCGACCGCCGCGACATTGCCGGCGGCATCGAACTTGACGCGCATCACCTGCTGCGCGGTCGGACGCGGATTGGCAAAGGCGAGCTGGCGCGTGTCGCGCGCGAAATAATACCACTCGCTGTCGCTGAACTGGCCGGTAAAGGTCGGGCGGCCCAGCGTGCGTTCGACCGACTGGCGGTTGTCGACGCCCGGCAGGATCTGGCCCGCCAGCGTCTGGTCATAGATGAAACCCTGATGCCCGCGCAGCTGGCCGCATCCCGCCAGCAGCGGCAGCGCTGCCATCGCCACCAGCAAAGCAGCGCGGGGGCGCGAAAACCGGGTCGCGCGAGAGGTCGGAGCTTTGCTGGTCATCATCATTCCTTGGCGGTCTATCCGCGATGTCTGCGGCGCGATGCTGTCAGGCGCAAGCCATGCCGCATGTCTTGCAACTTGCCGTTGGCGCCTCAATATGCACTAAGCCGCTGCATCACAAGTGGCCAATGAATTGTGGCTTAACGCCGCGATTTCCCTGCAGGATATCACACGCCCCATGTCCGTCCTCTCCCGCCTGTTCAGCCGCAAGGACCCGCGCGAGATCGCGCGCGCAGCCTATGACCGCATCATCGCCATGGGCCGCGACCCCTATTGGTATCTGGACGGAAAGGTCGAGGACAGCGTCGACGGCCGGTTCGAAGCGGTGACCATGGTGCTCGCCGCCGTGCTGCTGCGGCTGGAGCAGGACGATACCGACCCGCAGGTTCGCCAGTTCTCGGTGTTCCTTGCCGAACTGTTCGTCGACGATATGGACGGGCAACTGCGCCAGAACGGCGTCGGCGATCTCGTCGTCGGCAAGCATATCGGCAAGATGATGAGCGCGCTGGGCGGACGGCTGGGGGCCTATCGCGAGGCGCTGGCCAGCGGCAATGGCGACCAGCTCGCCCAGGCGCTGCGCCGCAACCTCTATCGCGATGCCCCGGTCGACGACGCCGCCGTCACCGCCACGGCCGATCATCTGGCGCAGCTTTATGCGCGGCTTCGCGCCCTTCCGGCGACTACGATCATGCAGGGGAGCTTCTGATGCAGGAGCCGACCGAATTTTCGCGCCCCGTCGATCTGCGCGCCATTCCCCGGCAGATCGTCGAGCTGAGCGCCGATGAGGCGGAGCGTGCTGCGCTCGCGCGCCGGTTCGATATCGTCTCGATCGCTTCGCTCAGCGCGACCGCCAGCATCGAGGAGCGCGCCTCGGGTGTCGATGTCTCGGGACGGATCGAGGCGGCGCTGGTCCAGTCCTGCGCGATTTCGGGCGAGGATTTCCCGGTGCGCATTGCTTCGGACTATCGGCTGCGCTTCGTGCCCGAAGCCGAATATGAAGCAGCCCTCGCCGATGCCGGAGAGGAGATCGAGCTCAGCAGCGACGATCTCGATACCATCGCCTATTCGGGCAGCAGCATCGATCTGGGCGAGGCGATCGCGCAGACGCTGGCGCTCGAGATCGATCCTTATGCCGAAGGGCCGAATGCCGATGCCGCGCGCGCCGAATACGGCCTCTCCACGCCCGAAGCGAGCGGGCCTTTCGCGGCGCTGCAGGCGTTGAAAAAGGGCCAGGACACCAAGAGCTAGGGCTTGGGCACGCCGATATTGTCGAGCAGCTGATCGATTGCGGCCACAGCCGCCGCATATTCGGGCGAATCGATGCTGCTATAGGTGCGCTCGAACAGCCCGGCATCCAGGCCCTCGGGCCTGTCCAGCGCCTCGCCCGGTAGCAGCTGATCGTCGGTCACTGCCGCCAGCCGGGTCTGGAGGAAGCGGGCAAGCTGCGCATTGGTCGCGGCGCGGGCGAAGCGTTCGCCCGAACGGTCGGCAGCGAGATCGACAAACGAAAAGCCCGATCCGCCCTTGAGGCTATCCGACAGTTCCTTGAACACACCCAGCGACTGCGCCGCCTGACCGCCCAGGCTCGCCCCCAGCGCGGCGGAGAGCGCCCAGTGCTTGGCGAGATCGGCGCGCCCTGCCAGCGCGACCGGGTCGTCGGGCGGGGAGCATCCGCTCACCAGCGGCAGCGACGCCCCGGCGAGACGATCGCGATATTCGGGCACCGTCCGCATCGCGACCGCAAGGAGCAGACCGCGATTCTGTTCGGCCGGGCCGAGCTCCGCCGGACGCTCCAGCTGCCAGGCGCGGCGGACGATGACGGCCAGATCGGGATCGGCATGGCGCGACAGCGCGCAATAGGCGCGCGCCACCCAGCGCGGATCGCTGGCCGTGCCGCCCAGTTGCGCGAGGCCCGCGAGCGCCGCGTTGCGCCCGGGATTGATCAGCACGACACGCACGGCTTTCGGCGCGATCTGCACCTGCAGCAATGTCTCCTCGAGCGTCGGCGGATCGGGCATGTCGGGCTGGGCGATCGACCAGGCCTGACCGATCAGCCATCGCATCAGCCAGGCCGGAACCGGCAGATGGCCTATGCTGGCGCGCACGGTCGGCAGCCCCCGGCCTGCGCCGGTGCTGTGCGCCCTCGCCTCGATGTTCAGCCACGCGCCCAGCGGCAGGCTGCGGCTCAGCCGCAGCACGAGTCCGGGCGGCGCAGCGGCGCGTCCCGGGGGTGCGATCAGCCGTGCCTCGGCCCGGCTCGGCGCGATCACCTGGCTCGCCATGGCCGAAAAGCCGTCGAGCTCGCGCTGTCCCAGGACGATCGTCTCGCGCGCGCCCGCGACGGCATTCTGCCCCGCGACCTGCTTGGCGATGCCGCGCGCCAGAGCGATGCTGCGCGCATCGGGCGGGACCGGCGGGCCGACCAGCGGCTTTCCATCGATCGCCAGAAAGACCGCGACCAGCATCACCAGCGCCAGCAGGCGCAGCACCAACGTCCAGCGGGAGCGCGTGCGCGGTGGCGGTGCTGCGGGGGTCATCTTGCGGCCTTGTGGGGGTAGGCCGCGCCTGCGCAAGCAAAAAGCGCCGAAATCGCGAGGACTTCGGCGCTTATTGCGTTGAACCGATAAAGGTGCCGGATCAGGCGGCGGGCAGAGCTGCCTGTGCCTGCTTGACGAGACCCTTGAACACTTCGCCCTCGTTCATCGCGAGATCGGCAAGGACCTTGCGGTCGAGTTCGATACCGGCGAGCTTCAGGCCGTGCATGAAGCGGCCATAGGTCAGGCCTTCCATGCGGGTCGCGGCGTTGATGCGCTGGATCCACAGAGCGCGGAAATTGCGCTTCTTGGCCTTGCGGTCGCGATAGGCATACTGACCTGCCTTTTCGACGGCCTGACGGGCGATGCGGATGGTGTTCTTGCGACGGCCATAATAGCCCTTCGCCTGGGCGAGAATGCGCTTGTGCTTGGCGCGGGTGGTAACACCCCGTTTGATGCGTGCCATGAGTTATATCCTTGTGAAAATCGAGAGAAGGGGTCCGGCGGGATCAACCCAGGCCGTAGGGCGCCCATTTCTTGATGGTCTTGGCATCGGCGTCCGAAATGACGCTGGTGCCGCGATTCTGGCGGATATACTTGGCATTGTGGCTGATCAGCCGGTGGCGCTTGCCAGCGACGCCGTGCTTCACCTTGCCGGTGGCGGTGAGCTTGAAGCGCTTCTTGACGCCGCTCTTGGTCTTCAGCTTGGGCATTTTGGTCTCCTTTTTGGAAATCCGCATCAAGCGAACATGGCAGCCCATAACCAGCCAGCCCGCTTATTCGGAGGCGTGCGCGCCTAGCGGGATTCTGCGCCAATTGCAAGGCACAGAATCCCGCCAGGTGGCCATGATCCGATCAGAGCCGGTGCATCGCGCAGATCTTGTTGCCGGCGGGATCGCGCAGATAGGCGAGATACAGCTTCATCCCTGCGCCTTCGCGCACGCCCGGCGGGTCTTCGATCGCGGTACCGCCATGCGCCAGGCCGGCCGCGTGCCATGCATCGCAGGCTTCGGTGGAGCTGGCCGCAAAGCCGATGGTGCTGCCATTGCCGCAGCTCGCCGGCTGGCCGTCGATCGGCTTGGTCAGCAGGAACAGCCCGCCATTGTTCATGTAGATGACGCGGCCCTTGGGGTCGACCATTCCGGGCTTGCCGCCCAGCGCAGCCATGGTCGCATCGTAGAACGCCTTGGACGCGTCAATATCGTCCGCGCCCAGCATGACGTGTGAAAACATGGAACTCTCCTGTTGTTGATCGGCCAGCTCTTAACCGAGTGGTTAAATCACCATGGACAAGCCGTCTGGCCCCCGTCAATATCCGGTTGCGAGAAAGACAGCCATTGGCCGCCAAAGGTCAAGACAAAAGCGGCTGGGCGCATGGAGAGAGGATCGAGGCGATGAGGCTGAAAGCGGCTGTGGGAGCGGCGCTGGCGCTGCTGGTGGCATCCTGTTCGGGCGGGGCGGACGACAACAGGGCGACCGACACCACGGGAATCGACGGCGCAAGGATCATCAAGGCCGATGGCGGCGAATGGCTGAGCTATGGCCGCACCTATGACGAGCAGCGCTTCAGCCCGCTCGACCAGATCAATACCGGCAATGTCGGCGAGCTGGGCCTGGCCTGGTATGCCGATCTTGACACCGCGCGCGGCCAGGAGGCGACGCCGCTGGTGATCGACGGCAAGATCTACGTCACGACGGCCTGGTCCAAGGTCAAGGCGTTCGACGCCACCACCGGCAAGCCGCTCTGGGACTATGACCCCAAGGTGCCCGGCGAAACCGGGGTCAAGGCGTGCTGCGACGTCGTCAATCGCGGCCTCGCCGCCTGGGGCAACATGCTGTTCCTCGGCACCCTCGACGGCCGGCTGATCGCGCTCGATCGCGGCACGGGCCGCGAGATCTGGAGCAAGGTCACGGTCGATCAGGACAAGTCGTACACCATCACCGGCGCGCCGCGCGTGATCGACGGCATGGTCATCATCGGCAATGGCGGCGCGGAATTCGGCGTGCGCGGTTTCGTCGCCGCCTATGATGCCGCGACCGGCAAGCAGCTGTGGAAATTCTACACCGTGCCCGACCGGCCCGGCGCCAACGAGGCGGAGTATCTGAAAGCCGCCGAGACCAGCTGGAAGGGCGAATACTGGAATATCGGCGGCGGCGGAACCGTGTGGGACGCGATGGCCTATGATCCGGAGCTCGGGCTGCTCTATGTCGGCGTCGGCAACGGCAGCCCCTGGAACCAGGCCTATCGGTCGCCCGGCGGCGGCGACAATCTGTACCTGTCCTCGATCGTCGCGATCAAGGTGAAGACCGGCGAATATGCCTGGCACTACCAGACCACGCCGGGCGAGACCTGGGACTATACCGCCACGCAGCATATCATGCTCGCCGACCTGGAAATCGACGGCAAGACGCGCAAGGTGCTGATGCAGGCGCCGAAGAACGGGTTTTTCTACGTGATCGACCGCACGACCGGCGAGTTCATCTCCGCCAACAATTTCGTGCCGGTCAATTGGGCGACGGGGATCGATCAGAAAACCGGCCGCCCGATCGAGAACCCGGCGGCGCGCGTCGACAAGACCGGCAAGCCCTTCATCGTCTCGCCCGGCCCGCTGGGCGCGCACAACTGGCACCCGATGGCCTATGACGCGAAGCAGAAGCTCGTCTTCATCCCGGCGCAGATCACCAGCTATCCCTATATCCCGGCCGCCGGCTGGAAGCCCTCCAAGATCGGCTTCAATGTCGGCATGGACACCGCGAACAACGCGATGCCTGCTGACAATGCGGTGCGCGAGGCCGCGAAAAAGGCCACCAAGGGCGTGCTGATCGCCTGGGATCCGGTGGCGCAGAAGGAGCGCTGGCGCGTGACACTGGGCGGTCCGTGGAACGGCGGCGTGCTGGCGACGGCGGGCGGCCTCGTGTTCCAGGGCAATGCCATGGGCAATTTCGTCGCCTATGATTCGGCGAGCGGCAAGAACCTGTGGAGCTTCGAGGCGCAGACCGGCGTGGTCGCAGCGCCGATGACCTACAGCATCGACGGCGAGCAATATGTCGCGGTGCTCGCCGGATGGGGCGGCGCGTGGCCGATCACCGCCGGCGTGCTCAGCGACATGTCGGGCCCGGTGCGCAACATCTCGCGGCTGCTGGTGTTCAAGCTGGGCGGCAAGGGCAAGCTGCCCGCGATGCCCGCCGCCGACGCGCTGCCGCTCGATCCGCCGGGTCTGACGGCTGCGGCCGATGTCGTGCAGGGCGGTGCGCAGCTCTATGGCCGCTATTGCACCGTCTGTCATGGCGATGCGGCGGTCCAGGCCTCGGGCCGGGGCGGCATCATCCCGGACCTTCGCTATTCGGGCACGCTCTCCAGCGCCGAAAACTGGCAGATGATCGTCCATGACGGTGCGCTCAAGGACAATGGCATGGTCAGCTTCGCGCCGGTCATGTCGAAGGGCGAGATCGACAGCATCCGCCAGTATGTCATCGCCCGCGCCAACGAGGACAAGGCGCTGATGTCGAAGAAGGTCGCGATGAAGTGACGGGGCGGTGGCGGGGCTTCGGGCCCGCCGCCTCCATCACGCGCGCAGCGCGGTCTGTTCCTCGGACGCGGACTGCATCGCTGCCGGGCGACCGAACAGATAGCCCTGCGCCTCGTCGCAACCTTCATCGACCAGCAGCTTGAGCTGGTCGAGCGTTTCGACCCCTTCGGCGAGCACCGGAATGCCGAGCGAGCGCCCGAGCGCCAGCACCGCGCGGATGATCGCCTGAGCCTGCGGGCTCTCGCCGGATTGCAGCAGGAAGGACTTGTCGATCTTGATCTTGTCGAACGGGAAGGAATGCAGCGTATCGAGCGACGAATAGCCGGTGCCGAAATCGTCCATCGCGACCGAAACGCCCAGCGCCTTGATCCGCCTGAGGCTGTGCAGCGCGCGCGTCTTTTCGGTGATCAGCGCGGTCTCGGTGATCTCCAGCTCTAGCCGGCGCGGTGCCAGGCCGGTTTCCATCAGGATCGACGTGACCATTTCGGGCAGGTCGGGCTGGAGCAGCTGCACGGGTGAGAGGTTCACCGCCACCTTGTCCTGGCTGGTCCAGCTCGCCGCCTCCCGGCAGGCCTCGCGCAGCACCCATTCGCCGATCTTGATGATCTCGCCGGTCTGTTCGGCGATGGGAATGAACTCCATCGGCGAGATATGGCCCAGCCGCGGATGCTTCCAGCGCAGCAGCGCCTCGTAACCGCTGATCTGGTGCGTGCGCAGCGAGCGCTGCGGCTGATAGAGCAGCCGGAACTCGTCGCGCGCCAGCGCGTGGCGCAGTTCGTTGGCGATCTGGCGGCGATGCCGCGCGTCCTCGTCCATGCCTGCCTGATAATAGCAGATCGTCTCGCCGGGGCTGGCCTTGGCGCGGTACATCGCGAGGTCGGCATTGTTGAGCAGCGATTCGCGGCCCTGCGCATCGCCCGGATAGGTGGCGATGCCGAAGCTCGCGCCGACACTCGCGGCCTCCCCCTCGCCCGGCGCGAGCGACGCGCTGATCCGCGCGACGAAGCCCTCGAGCTCTGCCGGATCGGTATAATGCTTGGCCACGGCGAATTCGTCGCCGCCGACGCGTGCGGCAATCTCGCCGCGCTCGAGCACCTCGGCCAGACCGGTGCCGATCTGCTGCAGCACCCGGTCCCCTGCGGCATGGCCATGGGTGTCGTTGATCTCCTTGAACCGGTCGAGATCGATCGCGATCACCGCCACCTGTCCCCGCTGCACCGCGGCCTGGGCCAGTTCGCCATCGAGCCACTGGTTGAAGCTGGTGCGGTTGGGCAGTCCGGTCAGCCCGTCGTGCAGCGCCATGTGCACGATCTGCTCTTCGGAACGCCGCCGTGCGGTAATGTCCTCGATCGTGGTCACCCAGCCGCCATCGGCCATGCTGCGGCTCGACATCGCGACGATCAGGTCCTCGTCGAGCTCGAGCACGAAGGGCGGCAGGCTGGGGTCGCGCAGCGAATCTTCCAGCCGCGCCCAGATCCTGGCCAGCTGCGATTCGGCGGTCGCCTCGCCGGTGCGCGCGGCCAGCGCGGTGCGCAGAACGTCGAGCGCGCCGGTTCCGGGCGGGCATTGGTCGTTGCCCAGGCCCCACATTTCGGCAAAGCGCCGGTTGGCCAGCACCAGCCGTCCCCTGGCGTCGAACAGGCACAGCCCCTGGTGCATATGGTCGAGCGCAGCATCGCGGTGGCGACGGGCTTCGGCGATGCGGTCCTGGTCTTCCTTCAGCCGGGTGATGTCGCGGGTGATCTTGGCAAAGCCGAGCAGCCTGCCCGATTCGTCGCAGAAGCGCTCGATCGTCACTTGCGCCCAGAAGCGCGTTCCGTCCTTGCGCACGCGCCAGCCTTCGCCGCTGAACTTGCCCGTCTCGCGCGCGGTGACGAGCGCCCGTTCGGGCACGCCATCTGCGCGTTCCTCGGGCAGGTAAAAGCTCGAAAGCGGCTTGCCGACAATCTCTTCCGGCCGATAGCCCTTGAGCCGCTGCGCACCGGCATTCCAGTTGGCGACCCGACCTTCGGCATCGAGCATGTAGATCGCACAGTCCGAAATGCCCTTGATCAGCGCGCCGAACTGCATCTCGCTCGCGCGGATCGCCGCCCGGGTCCGCCGCGCGATGACGAGGCCGCTAAGGCACAGCATCAGCAGGCAGGCAGAGGCCAGCGTGATGAGGATCGACATGGTCGTCGGCGAGAGCAGCGCGCGCGAACCCTCGATGCGCGAAGGCACCAGATCGATCGCGGTCATGCCCGAAAAATGCAAGCCCACGATCGCGCCGGTCATGATCAGCGCCGCAGAAAGGCCCGAAGCCAGGCTGGTGCGGCGGCGCGCGAGCGCCAGCGCCGGATAGAGCGGCACGATGGCAAGAGCGACCGACAGCGCCAGATAGCCCATGTTCCAGCGGATGAGCGCGGGCATTTCGAGCGCGGCCATGCCGACATAGTGCATCGCGGCAAAGCCCGATCCGGCGAGCACGCTCGCGGCGGCCAGCGCCCTTGCCCCCTGCCCGCGCGTTGCGATGAGCATCGCGGCAATGGTCGTCGCCAGGACCACGAGCAGCGACCCTGCGGTCCGCGCGATCTCGTAGCCGACAATGATGCCCGGGTCATAGCCGAGCATCGCGACGAAATGCGTCGACCAGATGCCGAAGCCCGTGGCGAACCCGCCCGCCACCGCCCAGCCCAGCCGCGCCCGCGCCGAAGCGGACCGGGCCTGCCGGATCATCAGCACCGCCGTGATCGTGGACAGCAGGCAGATCGCGGCGGCCAGTCCGACAAAGCGGATGTCATGATCGTCGCGGATGCAGAAAAGGATATCGAACAAGGGCCTAGCTCCGGGGAAAAAGCTAGTCTGTCCTATTCCGGAAGTGGTTAACAAACCGCACGCCACGGTGTCGGTAACGCAAGCCTGTGCACTCAAGCGCCATCGGACCTGGTGGAGCCGAGGGGAATCGAACCCCTGACCTCGTCATTGCGAACGACGCGCTCTCCCAACTGAGCTACGGCCCCATATCCGGTGACGCGAGGCTATAATGGTTCGCCCCGCGCCTATCCAGAGGAAAAATCAGTCGCCGCTGCTCGGCAATATCGTCGGCAGCACCGGCGGGTTGCTGGCCGGGGTTGCAGCACCAGGAGCGGTGTTCAAGGCCGGCTGGATGGCAGGCTGGGCCTGCCCCATCTGCGCGGCCTGGGCGGCCCGCATCTCGGGGCTGCCATAGAGCGCGATCCATTTCTGCAGGTCGCTCTGGTAGCTCTCGTAGCTTGCATAGAAGCGGTCGAACACGCCCTCGAGCGTCGGCAGCGCGCGAACCGAAAAGGCGACCAGATCCTTCGACGGCAGTGCCACCGCTTCCTGGCCCAGGATCAGCGCGGCATTGCAGAAATCGCTCTTGACTGGGGGAAAGGCGAAGAAATTGTACACCTGGGTGTTCTCGGTATCGCGGATGCGCGCATAGCCGGTGCCGTAGCGCTTGCGATATTTCTCCTCGACGGTCCTGTTGATCCGGTCGAGCTCGCGCTTGTGCGTCTTGAGGAACTGGTTGTAATCGTCCGCGATCCGGAAATGCTCGGCGTTCTGGCAATTGAGCGCGGCGACGTTGAACGCGGCGCGGAAATACCAGAGCTTTTCATTGTCATCGATGTCGCGCATCGGCGTGTCGCGCAGGCCGTCGGCGCGCAGCCCCGGGATCGCCATGGCGGTGACGGCATTCGATGGCGGGGTCGGCATGCGCGGCGGCGCGACCGGAACCGGGGGCGGCGGCGGTGCGACGGCGACGGGGGCGGGCTTGGCGCCGCCACAGGCCGAAATCAGGGTGGTAAGGCTGACCGTAACGGCCAGCAGAAGTGCACGGCTGGGGGCCATACGTGCCATGTTCAGTGTCTCCCGGTGCACGCGCGGGGCCTTGGCTCTCTCGCACGCGTTCTCATGGGCATGGTTTATGCCCGCCAAGCGCCGATCTCAACACCAAAACGGTGAACCGTTAAAGGCTGGGTGACGACAGCCACCCAAAAGCCGGGATGAGCGGAGTCGCTCGAGCGGCGAGCCGAGTGAACCTTTTAAGCGCAAAAGAAAAGCCCGGCGGAAGGGGATCCGCCGGGCTGTCAGGGTTCCAGTGCTTTTCCGGACAGATCAGTCGCGACTGCCCATGATGCTCAGCAGCGCCTGGAACATATTGATGAAATCGAGATACAGGTTGAGCGCGCCCATGATCACGACCTTGCCCATCATGTCGCTGCCCGCCACCTGCCAGTACAGGCTCTTGAGCTTCTGGGTATCATAGGCGGTCAGGCCAGCGAAGATCAGGACGGCGGCATAGCTGATGACCAGGCCCATGACCGACGACTTGAGGAAAATGTTGAGCACGCTCGCCACGATCAGGCCGACGACGCCCATGATCAGGAAGCTGCCCCAGCCGGTCAGGTCCTTCTTGGTGGTATAGCCGAACAGGCTCAGACCCGCAAACGCCGCAGCGGTCGAGAAGAAGGCCAGCGCGATGCTCTCACCGGTATAGACCAGGAAGATCGTCGACATGCTGAGGCCCATCAGCGTGGCAAAGCCCCAGAACATCGCCTGGAGTGCGGGCGTCGAGAAGCGGTTCATGCCGAAGCTCATCGCCAGGACGATCACGAGCGGCGAGAAGATGATGACGTACTTGAGCAGGCCCGGGCCGAACATGATGTCTGCGGCCATGCCCGACTGGGCGAACAGCAGCGCGACGATGCCGGTCAGCAGGATGCCGCTGGTCATGTAATTGTAGATGGACAGCATGTACTTGCGCAGGCCCTCGTCCCGGGCCGCGCTAACACCGCCGGGCGCATTGATCGAACCGGCGCGCATGCGCTCCGCCGTGCGAGGATCAAAACGGTCAGCCATCGAAAGAGTCTCCTTTGCCCGGCATTGTTGCCGGATAGCCACAATATCGCCCCTGAAGGCAGAATTTTCAAGCGAAACCGGTTTTCCGTTCGTCGCGCCTTGCTACGATACAATCCTTACCATGCGATTGTTCCTTGCCCTTGTGCCTCCGATTGCCATTCGCGCGCTGCTGCTCGACCGGATGCAGGGGCTGGGCGCGGCACGCTGGCAAGGCGACGCGCAGTTGCATGCCACGATGCGCTTCATCGGCGAGACCGACCGGCACGGGGCAGACGCGCTGATGATGGCGCTCGCCGCAGAACGGTTCGCGCGAATCGAGGCAGGGCTCAGCGGTTTCGGCTGGTTCGACCGCAAGGGCCGGGTCGATCAGCTCTGGGCTGGCCTCGCCCCGCGCGATCCGCTGGCGGCATTGCACGCGCGGCTCGATCGGCTGTGCGTGCGCGCCGGCTTCGAGCCCGAAGCGCGCAAATATGTGCCGCATGTCACGATCGCCCGTTTCGCGCGCAGCACCGCGCCCGATCCGGCAGGGGTCGCCGCCTGGATGGCATCGCAGCCACCCCTGCCCGGCGACCTGTTCGGCTTTGACGAACTGCGGCTGATGCAGAGCCATCTGGGGAATGACGGCAGCGTCTACGAGACGATCGCCGCCTTCCCGCTGCGCGGCTGACGCATCAGGGCTGGAAGGCGGCCACGATATCCGCCGTGACCCGCGCCGGGCGTCCGGTCGCCTTGTCGAGCATCGCCCATGTCGAGATGGCCGTCACGATGTCGCGCCCGTTCGCATCGGCGAACGCGGCATGGCGGGCAAAGCGCGCGCCCTTGGGCGTTCCGGGCACCCAGGTCCGGCCGATTGCCGTCTCGCCCAAACCGATATTGCCGCGGTAATCGATCTCGTGCCGCACGATCACCCAGAAATATGCGGCCACATGCGCCGGGTCCGCCGCCGCATTCCAATGCGCGACCGACAGTTCCTGCAGCCACTGCACCCAGACGGCATTGTTGACATGACCGAGCTCGTCGATGTGCTCAGGTGCGGCGGTAAAGGGGAGGGAGAAGGTGGTCATGGGGCTGCCTTAACGCTCCCATCGCCGTTTGTCCCGGCCCTTCGGCTGGCTGGCACGCCGGAGGGCTCGGGACGAAAAGGCCCGGCTGACATCTCGCCAGCCGGGCCCTTCGTTCAATCCGCGTTGGTATCGCTTTCCTTCTTCGCCGAACCGCGCGCCTTCTTGGGCTTGGCCGCCTTGGGCGGTGCGGGGACGATCTCGAAGGCCATCGCGCCGTCCTTCATATGGACGTTGACCTCGCCGCCCTGGACCAGCTTGCCGAACAGCAACTCTTCCGCCAGCGGCTGCTTGATCTTCTCCTGGATGAGCCGCGCCATCGGACGTGCCCCGTAGAGCCGGTCATAGCCACGCTCGCACAGCCAGTCGCGCGCTTCCTGGTCGAGCCGGATATGCACGTTCTGGTCGGCGAGCTGCAGTTCGAGCTGCAGGATGAACTTGTCGACCACGCGGGCGACCACCTCGGTTCCCAGATAGCCGAACGGCACGATGGCATCGAGACGGTTGCGGAATTCGGGCGTGAACATCTTCTTCACCGCCTCGTCCGACGCATCCTCGCGGCTGACATCGCCAAAGCCGATGCCCTCGCGCGCCATGTCCGCCGCGCCCGCATTGGTCGTCATGATCAGCACGACATTGCGGAAATCGACGGTCTTGCCGTGATGGTCGGTCAGCTTGCCGTTGTCCATCACCTGCAACAGGATGTTGAACAGATCGGGGTGCGCCTTCTCGATCTCGTCGAGCAGCAGGACGCAATGCGGCTGCTGGTCGATCGCATCGGTGAGCAGGCCGCCCTGATCATAGCCGACATAGCCCGGAGGCGCGCCGATCAGCCGGCTGACCGAATGGCGTTCCATATATTCGGACATGTCGAACCGCTGCAGCGGAATGCCCATGATGTTCGCGAGCTGCCGGGCAACCTCGGTCTTGCCGACGCCGGTCGGGCCGGAGAACAGATAGTTGCCGATCGGCTTGTCGGGATCGCGCAGGCCCGCGCGGCTGAGCTTGATCGCGCTCGACAGCACCTCGATCGCCTTGTTCTGGCCGAACACGACGCGCTTCAGGTCGCGCTCGAGATGCTCGAGCACCTTCTTGTCGTCCTTCGACACCGACTTGGGCGGGATGCGCGCCATCGTCGCGATCACGCTCTCGATCTCGCGCGCGGTGATGATCTTGCGCCTTTTGGCGGGCGGCACCAGCATCTGCATCGCGCCGACCTCGTCGATCACGTCGATCGCCTTGTCGGGCAGCTTGCGGTCGTTGATGTAGCGCGCCGACAGCTCGACCGCGGTCTTGATCGCATCGGGCGTGTACTTGACCTTGTGATGATCCTCGAACGCGGTGCGCAGACCCTTCAGGATCTTGATCGTGTCCTCGATCGTCGGCTCGTTCACGTCGATCTTCTGGAACCGGCGCAGCAGTGCGCGGTCCTTTTCGAAATGATTGCGGAACTCCTTGTAGGTGGTCGATCCGATGCAGCGGATCGTGCCGCTGGACAGCGCAGGCTTGAGCAGGTTCGACGCGTCCATCGCGCCGCCGCTGGTGGCCCCTGCACCGATCACGGTGTGGATCTCGTCGATGAACAGCACCGCGTGCGGCATTTTCTCGAGCTCGGAGACGACCTGCTTCAGCCGCTCCTCGAAATCGCCGCGATAGCGCGTGCCGGCGAGCAGCGCGCCCATGTCGAGCGAATAGATCACCGCCTTCTGCAGCACTTCGGGAACGTCGCCCTCGACGATCTTGCGCGCCAGACCTTCGGCGATCGCCGTCTTGCCGACGCCGGGATCACCGACATAGAGCGGATTGTTCTTCGAACGGCGGCACAGGATCTGGATGGTGCGGTCGACCTCGGGCCCGCGTCCGATCAGCGGATCGATCTTGCCGGCCTGGGCGCGCGCGTTCAGATTGACCGTGAATTGGTCGAGCGCGCTGTCCTTCTTCTGCTTGGCGGCAGCGTCCTGCTTCTCTTCCTGCGGTTCCTCGGCCCCGCGCACGCTACGCTGTTCGACCGGCTGACCGCCCTTGCCGATGCCGTGGCTGATATAGCTCACCGCATCGAGACGGCTCATGTCCTGCTGCTGCAGGAAATAGACGGCATAGCTTTCGCGCTCGGAGAACAATGCGACCAGCACGTTCGCGCCGGTGACGACATCCTTGCCCGAGGACTGGACGTGCAGGATCGCACGCTGGACCACGCGCTGGAAGCCGGAGGTCGGCGCAGGGTCGGTCTTTTCGGCGACCTTGAGCGAGTCGAGCTCATTGTCGAGATAATGGGTGACGGCATCGCCCAGTTCGCCGAGGTCCACGCCGCAGGCCTGCATCACCTGCGCGGCATCGGCATCGTCGATCAGTGCGAGCAGCAGATGTTCGAGCGTGGCATATTCGTGACGGCGATCGGCGGCATTGTGCAGCGCCTGATGCAGCGTCTTTTCCAGCGATTCGGCAAAGGATGGCATATTGCGATACTCCGCAGCGGGCGAGATACCCGCCTTCTTATTCAATTCGCCCGGAAAAAAGGGCCGGGCCCCTTATCGTCAAGCGCCTCTTTGCCATTGCCCCTATCCACTCCGGGGCGCTCCACGTGCACCAATATAGGACGGCATTCGGGCAAATCCAGCAGGCTCAAAGCCACTCGTCGCGAATAATCGCAGCAAGAGCCGTGCCAGATGAACGGCACCTGCGTGAATGTCGGATGCGCCGTTCGGGCTCAAAGCCTGCAGGCGGTGCTCAGCTCTTGCGAAACAGCGCTTCCGCGCTCAGCCGGTGCTGCGCGGCAAAGGCCTTGCGCGCTTCGCACCGGGCGATCTCGGCCCGGCACAGCGCAATCCGCGCGTCCAGTTCGTCCAGCGAATAGGCATCGATATCCTCGCCGCCCAGTTTCTGGGCAGCATCTGCGCGCAACCGCGCGAGGCTTTCGTCGGGCTCCATGGGACTTATTGTTGACCCCGGTGCCTTAGCTGTCAATATGGGGTTTACAGATGTTGACGGTTTGGTCCGTGAACGGGGGGAGCACCAGGTCATGACGACCCTGGAAATGGCGAAAGTAATTCCGGCGACCATGCGTGCCGTCGATTATGCCGAGCCGGGCGGGCCGGAAGTACTGGTGGCCGGCGAGACACAAGTTCCGGTGCCAGCAGCTGGCGAGCTATTGATCCGCGTCGCCGCCGCCGGCGTGAACCGGCCCGATGTCATCCAGCGCCAGGGCTTCTATCCGCCGCCGCCGGGTGCTCCGCACATCCCCGGACTGGAGATTGCCGGAACGGTGGTGGCCGCTGGCCCCGATACCGACGATGCGCTGATCGGCCAGCCGGTCTGCGCGCTGGTCGCAGGCGGCGGCTATGCCGAATATTGCCTCGCCCGCGCGGACCACTGCCTGGTCGTGCCCTCGGGCATATCGATGGTCGAGGCGGCCGCGCTGCCCGAAACGCTGTTCACCGTGTGGCACAACCTGTTCCAGCGCGCCTATGCCCGCGACGGCGAGACGGTACTGGTCCATGGCGGTACCAGCGGCATCGGCACGATGGCGATCAAGCTGTGCAAGCTGTTCGACCTCAAGACCATCGTCACCTGCGGCAGCGACGACAAATGCGCCGCAGCGCTCGATATCGGCGCGACGCACGCGATCAATTACAAGAGCCATGATTTCGTCGAGGAGGTCCAGCGCCTCACCGACGGCAAGGGCGTCGAGATCGTGCTCGATATGGTGGGCGGCAGCTATTTGCCGCGCAACATGGCGTGCCTGGCCGATGATGGCCGCAATGTCACCATCGCGGTGCAGGGCGGCATGAAGGCGGAAATTTCGGTGCTCGAGATCATGCGCCGCCGCCTGACGCTGACCGGTTCGACGCTGCGCCCGCGCTCGAACGGCTTCAAGGCGCTGCTCGCCGACGAGATTGCGCGCGAGGTCTGGCCGCTGGTCGCGACCGGCGAGCTGTCGCCGATCATCCACAGCCGCTACCCGCTGCACGAGGCGGCGAAGGCGCACGCGCAGATGGAATCGGGCGATCTCATCGGCAAGATCGTGCTGGAGATCGGCGAATAGTCCGCCGATTGTCATCAACCCGTCATCGCTAGGCGATTCCAGTTGTCACATTAAACCGCCATTGGCGTGGTCCCGAGGATGCAATATCCGCAAGGGAGCAAGCGCCACATGGCCCTCGACGATTTCAGCGACCCCCTCAGCGCGCTTCTGGCAGGCGCAGCGCATTCGGGCGATTTCACTGCGGACGGTTTCTCCAACGTCACCGGCTTTCCCGGCGGTCAGCCCTATATCCCCGAGCCCCCCAGCGATGCGCGCCGCCGCTATCGCACCGTGTGGATTTCCGACGTGCACCTCGGCACCCGCGGCTGCAACGCGCAAATGCTCATCGACTTTCTCGACCATGTCGACAGCGACACCATGTATCTGGTCGGCGACATCATCGACGGCTGGCGGCTGAAGAAGAAATTCTACTGGCCGCCCGCACATAACGACATCGTCTGGCGCATATTGAAGCGCGCCAAGCGCGGCACGCGCATCGTCTATATCCCCGGCAATCATGACGAGATGTTCCGCCAGTTCAGCGGGCTCAATTTCGGCGGGGTCGAAATCCGCCGCGCCGCGTTTCACGAGACCGCCGACGGCCGCCGGCTCATGGTGCTGCACGGCGACGAGTTCGACACGATCATGCTCGCGCACCGCTGGCTCGCGTTCGTCGGTGACACGCTCTACCATCTGCTGATGAGCCTGAACATCGGCGTCAACTGGGTGCGCCAGCGCTTCGGCCTGTCCTATTGGTCGCTCTCCAAGATGGCCAAGCACAAGGTCAAGAACGCGGTCGAGTTCATCTCGCGCTTCGAGCAACTGGTCGCGCGCGCCGCAGCCGAGCGCGGTGTCGACGGCGTGGTCTGCGGGCATATCCACACCGCCGAAATCCGCGAGATCGGCGGCGTCGCCTATTATAATGACGGCGACTGGGTCGAAGGCTGCACCGCTTTGGTCGAGCATTTCGACGGACGCATGGAAGTGCTCCACTGGGCCGAGATCATGAAGGAACGCCAGACGGCCGAGGCCGAAGCGCGCATGCGGCAGAATCTCGAACCCGTCGCGGCCTGATCCAGGGTGGTGCGACAGCGGAGGACGACATGCAGGCCGGCATGAAGATCGCGATCATCACCGATGCCTGGGCGCCGCAGGTCAACGGCGTGGTACGCACGCTGACCGCAGTGACCGAGCGGCTGCGCGCGCTGGGCCACGAGCTGCTGGTCATCTCGCCCGATCAATATGCCTCGATCCCCTGCCCGTCCTATCCCGAAATCCGCCTGGCGCTGACCACGCGCTTCGGCATCGGCGCGCGGCTGAGCGAGTTTGCGCCCGATGCGGTGCACATCGCCACCGAAGGACCGCTGGGCATCGCCGCGCGGCGCTTCTGCCTCGATCACGGCTATCCCTTCACCACCGCCTATCATACCCAGTTTCCCGACTATCTCGCGCAGCGCACCCGGCTGCCTGCGGCGATGTTCTGGCCGTTCATCCGCTGGTTCCACGCCCCCGCCCATGCGATCCTGGTATCGACCGAGACGGTGCGGGCGCAGCTGCGCGGTCAGGGGCTGGGCCAGGTGGTGCACTGGGGCCGCGGCGTCGACCTTACCTGCTTCGGGCCTGACGCCCCCCGGCCCGCGCTCTATGCCGAGCTTGCGGGGCCCATCCAGCTCTATGTCGGCCGCGTCGCGGTCGAGAAGAATATCGAGGCGTTCCTGTCGAGCCGCCATCCGGGATCGAAGGTGGTGGTGGGCGATGGCCCCGCGCGCGAGGCGCTGGCACGGGCGTATCCAGACGCGCATTTCGTCGGCGCGCAATCGGGCGCGGCGCTGGCGGGCTATTATGCGGGCGCGGACGTGTTCGTCTTCCCCAGCCGCACCGACACCTTCGGGCTGGTGATGATCGAGGCGCTCGCCTGCGGTACCCCGGTGGCAGCCTTCCCCGTTTCCGGCCCGCTCGACGTGCTGTCGCCGGGCGCGGGCGCGATGCACGCCGATCTCGACACCGCGATCGCCGCCGCGCTCAGCCTGAACCGCGCCGATTGCCTGGCCGCGGGGCGCAGCTTCACCTGGGATGCCAGCACCCGCCAGTTCCTGAACGCCCTGGTACCGATCACCGCGCGTCTCGCCATGGCGGCCTGACGATCGCTCGCATTTCCTCAAATAGTATAGTATGCAACATCCGGGTCGCCCCAGACAGTCAGTTCAGCATGCAGGGGTGATATGCAAACAGCCACGTTCTTCCGGGTGATACTGCCGTGCGCGCTTGCGTTGGGCGGCGTGATGTTCACAGGCCACCAGGCGCTCGATGCCGCAGACCATTTCGATCCGCCTGCTCGAACGGGATCGGACACCAACACGGTGGGATTCGACGTCGCCGCCGACATTGCCGATCTCTACGCCTTTCACGACGCCAACAATGTCTATCTGTCGATCGGCTTCGGTGGCCCGTCGGCGACCAACCTGCCGGGCTTCTACGATCCCGATGTCCTGTACATGATCAACATATCCAATGCCGGATCGCGCACCGATGTGGAGTTTCCGATCGAGATCCGCTTCGGGCGCGACGGGGCCAATCCGGGGATCGAGGTCCGCAATCTGCCCGGGGCCAGCCTGGTTCGCGGTCCGGTCGAACGCAACCTGACCACCCCCAACGGCATAACCGTGCGCGCCGGGCTGTTCGACGATCCGTTCAACTTCGATCCGCAGGGGCTGCGCGATTCGCGCGCGACGGGGAACTTGTCGTTCAACAACGCGCGCAATCGCTTCGCCAATCTCAACACCACCTTCGTCGTCATCTCGATCCCGCGCAGGCTGCTCGATCAGGGCCAGCCGCTCGATATCTGGTCGACCTCGGCCCGGATCAGGAGCTGAAACCATGACCCGGAACCGCACACCGCGCGCGCTCGCTTCTGCCCTTGCCATATCTGCGTTGCTTGCGGGCTGCGGCAGCAACGAGCCGCAGACCAATACGATCGTGATCCCGCCGGTCGCGGTCGCCCCCGCGCCCGCGCCGACCCCGCCGCCGCCGACCAGCTTCGATGTCGGCCCCTGCCTCAACCAGACCGTCGTTCCCGGCCGGACCGTGGCGAATCTGGTGGTCCCCGATCTGCTCCGGCTCGATCTCAACCAGCCGGCAGGCTTCCCCAACGGCCGCCGGTTCGAGGATCCGGTGGTCGATGTGACCCTCGCGGTCATTTTCCTCGATCTCGCCCGGCACCCCGCGACCACCTTTGCCGCGCTGCCGGTCAACCCCAACACGCTCGACCAGCCGCTGCCCACCAGCTTCCCGTTTCTGGCCGCGCCGCTCGGCAGCCCGCCGACATCGGGCGGTGCGGGGACGAACTTCACCTTCCGCAGCGATCTGCCCTCGGCCTATCGGCGGGTCGATCGTGCCGGCATGCCAGCGGTGGCGACCGCGCTCGTCTCCGGCAACCCGTTCAAGAACGAGTATAACGACGACACCCCCGCGATCGACGCGACCGGCAAATGGGTGCCTGAACTCAGCAGCACGCTGACCATCCTGACCAATGCGCTGGCCGACGATTTCGGTCGGCTGGGCCTGAGCATCTGCGCGCGACCCAATGGCTGAGGCAGGTGCGGTGGGCGAGGTCGGCCTGGCAGCACGGCTGGCACCCTGGAAATGGTGGATCATGGCGCTGCTGGTCCTGGCAGGCGTCTGGACGATCGACGCCTGGAATGACGCCAAGCCCCTGCCAGAGCCGATCGCGTGGCAAGCTTCGCCCTATTCGGGCAGCGGCCCGCCGCTGAGCTATGCCGAGGCGATGCGGCGCAGCCGGACAGCGATCGCCAATGCCCGCAAGGCGGCCGAGGCGGGCGCGGACCAGTGGCTGATGCATGAAATCCATGCCAGCGAGCTGATGGCGCGCGCCCAGCTTTCGGGCGATTATCGCGACTATGCCGCTGCCCAGGCTGCGCTCGACAAGGCCTTTGCGGTCGCGGTGAAAGGCAGCGGACCGCACATGATGCGCGCCGCGCTCGATTTCAGCATGCATCGCCTGGCCGCCGCCGAAGCGCAGCTGGCGGCCACCGATGCCTATGCGGTTCCGCCCGATGCGGGCGACCGCGCCGAGATCGAAGCGATGCGCGGCGACATCGCCTTCTATCGCGGTGATTATGACAGGGCCTGGGCGCTGTATGACGCGGCCGACCGGCTGGTGCCGGGTTCGGCCAACTTCCGCCGCGCGATCTTTGCCGCGCGCACCGGCAAGGTCGATCTGGCCGACGCCTATCTGACCGAGGCGGAAAAGGCCTATCGCTCACCCACACCGCAGACCCGATCGTACATGCAGCTCCAGCGCGGCATTCTCGATCTCGACCAGGGTCGGCTCAATGAGGCCATGGTGCATTTCCGCGAGGCCGACCGGCTGTTCCCCGGCCGCTGGCTGATCGAAGAGCATATCGCCGAGGTGCTTGCGCTGCAGGGCAAGACCGGTCAGGCGGAAAAGCTGTATCGCGATATCGTCCGGCGCACCGGCCATCCCGAGTTCATCGATGCGCTGGCCGCGATCGTCGAGGCGCGCGGCGACAAGGCCCAAGCGCAGCGGCTCTACGCCCGCTCGTCGACCATCTGGGCCGAGCGGCTGAAGCTGTTCCCGGAAGCGACCTATGGTCATGCAATCGACCATTGCATGGCGAAGCGGGACTGGTCCTGCGCGCTCAGGCTTGCGGAGGCCAATCATCAGGCACGCCCCTATGGCGAAGCGAAGATCAAGCTCGCCGCTGCCCTGCTCGCGAACAGCCGGATCGATGAGGCACGCGCCCTGATCGACACCGTCCTTGCCTCCCGCTGGCGCACCCCCGATCTGTATTCTACCGCCGCCGCCATCTACGATGCGAGCGGCCTCACCCGAAAGGCGGCAGAGTTTCGCCGCACGACCCCGCTCTCCTCAGATTGAAGTTTAATCAAGTTGCCTTGTCCTCGGGCTGTCTGCAAGCTCGCCGCCTATTCTGGCAGGGGAGCGAGGCGTGAAGCGGGGGCTATGGGTTGCAGGCTGCATTGGACTGATTCTGGCCTCTCCGGCCTTTGCGGGCGATCAGCCCCTTTATGCTCCCGCCCCCGAATGGGTGAAACCGGCTGCCCTGCCCGATGACAAGCAGCCCAGCGGGGCCGGCGGGGTGATGCTGCTCGATTTCCAGCACCGCATCGATGGCCCCACCGTCTGGCAGTATAGCGACACGATCCGGCGGCTGGATTCGCCCGAAAGCCTGACGCAGAGCAACATCATCACCTTGCCCTGGAGCCCGGACAAGGGCGATCTCATCATCCACCAGCTTTCGATCCTGCGTGACGGGCAGACGATCGACGTGCTGGCGGCTGGGCAGAAATTCACCGTGCTGCGCCGCGAGGAGCAGCTCGAAAAGAGCGAGCTTTCCGGCATCCTGTCTGCCACCCTCGCGGTCGAGGGGCTGCGCGTCGGCGACAGGTTGCGCCTGCGCGCCTCGGTCACCCGCAAGGATGCCGCGCTGGGCGGACGGTCGCAGATCGTGCAATGGCTGCCCGCCGCCCCCGCACGCATCCCCTCGGCGGGTTACAGCCTGGCCTGGCGCAAGGATCAGCCGGTGCAGTGGAAGTCGCTGGCGGGCAGGCTCGACGTGAAGCCGGTGCGCGATGGCGATTTCATGCGCCTCGAGGTCGCGGCACCGCTCGCCAAGCTGGCCGAGATGCCCGACGATGCGCCGGGCCGATATCGCCTGCTGCCGATGATCGAGGCCTCCACCTTTGCCAGTTGGGCCGACGTGTCGAAGGTGATGGCGCCGCTCTATGCCACGCAAGGCACCGTCGCGCCGGACAGCCCTATCGCCGCCGAGATCGCCGCGATCATGCAGGCGACCAGCGATCCCATGGAGCGCGCCGCCAGGGCGCTGCAGATGGTGCAGGACAAGATCCGCTATCTCGCCGTGGGAATGGATGGCGGCAATTACATGCCCCAGTCACCGCAAAAGACCTGGGACGCGCGCTATGGCGACTGCAAGGCGAAGACGCTGCTGCTGCTCGCCATGCTGCATGCGATGGGGATAGAGGCAGAGCCGGTGCTGGCCGGCGTGCGGCTGGGCGAACTGGTGCCCGAGCGTATTCCAAGCGCGGCGGCGTTCGACCATGTGCTGGTCAGGGCGACGATCGGATCGGAATCGCTGTGGCTGGATGGCACCGCGATGGGCACCAGGCTGGCCGACATGCGCGACACGCCGCGTCTGGGCCATGTGCTGCCATTGCGCGCAGACGGTGCCGATCTGATGCAAGTGGACCTGCGCGCGCCCGGACGCCCGATGATCGACCTGGAGATGACGGCGGATGAAAGCACCAGCATCGACCTGCCTTCGGTCATCGATCTCAAGATGGTCGTGCGCGGCGAGCTGGCCAGCCTGCTGACGCTGATGACCGCACAGATGCCCGAACCCGAGCTGCGCGACGGCGTGCAGTCGGTCCTCCAGGAATTTGTCGGCGAGGCGCAGTTCGAACAACTCGAGGCCGTGCCCGATCCGGATGCGGGCACTGTCACCATTCGCGGCCGGGGCGCGTTCAACACCGGCTGGAAGATGCAGGAGCGGCGCATGGAGCGCTGGCTTTCGCGCGTGCCGGATCTGCTCGATTTCAAGCCGGACCGGGCAAGACCAGCCTGGGCCGCGATCCCGGTCGCGACCGCCGGACCGCTGCGCAGCCGTTACAAGATGACGATCCGGCTGGCCGATGGCGGACGCGGCTACACGATCGAAGGTGACCCGTCGGTCGACATGACGGTCGGCGGCACCGCGATCCGCCGGTCGCTGACGATGGCGAACGGCGAGGTGATGATCGAGGAAGACCTGACATCGCTGGGCGGCGAGATCGCGGCGAGCGATGTGGCGCGCGAACGCGATCGCATGGCGACGCTGCTGGCGCGATCGCCCAGGCTGGTCGCTCCGGCCGATGCGCGGCGGCGCTGGTCGCTGGCCGGTGCGCCGTCGGATTCGCAGATCAGGGCAATCCGCGCGATCTATGACAAGGAGGTGCAGAAGGCCGACGAGGAAGACACGACCGCGCTGGTCAGCAGCCTGTCTCTGTATCGTGGCATCGGCGATTTCAAGGGGGCGGCAGGCGTGCTCGATCGGCAGATCGCGCTGCTGCCTTCAGCCGAAGCCTATAGCGACCGGGCGTCGGTGCGCGCGCAGCTGGGCGATCTGAAAGGCGCACTGGCGGATGCCGAGGCGGCGCGTTTGCTTGATCCAGCTGATATCGGCTATATTGGACAGGTCGCGGGGCTGAAGGCGGAGCTCGGCGATCTGGACGCTGCGCTGGCGCTGGTCGATGAACGCATTGCGCTGGGCGGCAAGACGCTGACCGACTTGCGAGTGATCCGCGCCGATCTGCTGGGGATGTATGGCGACGCCACGCAAGCGCTGACCGAACTCGACCAGGTGATGGCCACCAAGCCCGGCGATCCGTCGCTGCTCAACATGCGCTGCTGGATCAAGGGCACGCGGATGGTCCAGACCGAATCGGCGCTGAAGGACTGTACCGGCGCGCTGGAGCTCAGCGACAGCACCGCAGGCATTCTCGACAGCCGCGCGCTGGTCTGGCTGCGCATGGGGCGGCTCGAAGAGGCGCTGGCCGATCTCGACGCCGCGCTGCTGCAGGCACCCAGCCTCGCCGAAAGCCGGTACCTGCGATCGATCGTCTATCGCAAGCTGGGCCGCGAAGCCGATGCGGCGGCCGATCTGGCGGTCGCGCGGCAGCTCTCGCCATCGCTGGAGCGGCAATATGCGCGCTATGGGCTGAAGCCCTGAAGCCACCGGTCGAGGGGACGTTCACCACATTTCGGGCCGCGCCAGCCCCTTTCCTTGCCCCCGGACCCTTTTCCTTGCCCAAAGCACCGCGTTCGCCTATAGCCGTGCGCAGCATTCGGCCACCCCGCGAGGGGTGGCCATATTTTTTGGAGAAACGCGCATGTCTGCCAACCCCCAACCGCTGATGCCGCACGCGACCGCATCCTGGATGGTCGACAATACCGGGCTCAGCTTCGAACAGATTGCCGATTTCTGCGGCCTGCACATCCTGGAAGTCCAGGCGATGGCCGATGACCTTGCCAGCAGCAAGTACACGGGCCGCGATCCGGTGCGCGCGGGCGAGCTGACCATGGCCGAGATCGAGAAGGGCCAGGCCGATCCCGACTATCGGCTGAAGATCATCGCTGGGCCCGCGCAGGTGCGCCGCACCAAGGGCCCGCGCTACACCCCGGTGTCGAAGCGCCAGGACAAGCCCGACGGCATCGCCTGGATCCTGCGCAACCATCCCGAAATCTCGGATGCGCAGATCGGCAAGCTGATCGGCACCACCCGCAACACCATCGCCGCGATCCGCGATCGCAGCCACTGGAACATCTCGAACATCCAGCCCAAGGATCCGGTGACGCTCGGCCTGTGCTCGCAGCGCGAGCTCGACGCCATCGTCAGCAAGGCCGCGAAGAAGGCCGGGATCACCGACCAGGCGCCGACCGACACGCGTCTGGGCGGCGACCGCGAGGCGCTGATCGAGGAACTGCGCGCCGAACGCGATGCCCAGCACCGCGCCGCCGAGGAAGCCGCGCGCGAGGCCGCGATCGAATCGTCGCTGCTCGGCGGTGACGCGCCCGAAAGCGAGAGCAGCGAAGACTGATGACCGAGGCTGCGGTCCCCGAAGAAGCGGCAACGCGCTCGGGGCCGCCCGCTTATGATGCCTCGCTCGCCGATCACGGGCTCGAGCCCAAGGAATTTCGCGGGCTGACCTATCCGCTGGGCGATCATGCGCCCGGCTATGGCGAATATTTCGCCATTGCGCCGGGGCTCGGCTGGACCCGGCTGCCGGTCCCCGGATCGCTTGACCATATCAATATCTGGCTGCTCGACGACACCGACGACGAGGGCGAAGGCGTCGCGATCGTCGATACCGGCCTGTATATGCCCGCCTCGACCGATGCGTGGAAAAAGCTGTTTGCCGAAGGGCTGCAGGGCAGGCGGATCACCCGCGTGCTGGTCACCCATTTCCATCCTGATCACGTAGGCGCGGCCGGCTGGCTGTGCCGCCGCTTCGGCGTTCGCCTGTGGATGAACCGCACCGAATGGCTGATGGCGCGGATGCTGACCGCCGATGTGCGCGAACAGCCTCCCGAGGAAGCCATCGACCAGATGCGCCTGGCGGGGTGGGACGACAAGCGCCTCGACGAGATGCGCGCGCGTGGCTGGGGCAATTTCGCGCGCATGGTAGCCCCGCTGCCGATCGGCCATGTCCGCATGGAAGACGGCGGCGAGGTGCAGATCGGCGAGCGGTGCTGGACGGTGATGACCGGCGGCGGGCACACGCCCGAACATGCGTGCCTTGTCGACAAACTGGGCCAGGTGGTTATCGCGGGCGACCAGATCTTGCCGCGCATCACCAGCAATGTCTCGATCATGGCGAGCGAGCCGACCGCCGACCCCTTGCGCGAATGGCTCGACAGCATCGCGAAGTTCCGTGCCGCGCTGACCGGTGACGAGCTGATCCTGCCCGCGCACGGTTTTCCCTTCACCGGGGTGCATGCGCGGCTTGATGCGCTGGCCGAGGGCCATCACGACCGCCTCGATGCACTCGAGGCGGCGCTCAAGGAGCGCGAGATGCGCGCGGTCGACACGTTCGGCATCCTGTTCGCGCGCAAGGTCGACGACAGCGTCTATGGCATTGCCACCGGCGAAGCGATGGCGCATCTGCGCTATCTGGAATATGCCGGGCGCGCGACCTGCATCGTGCGCGACGGCGTCGCCTGGTTTTCCGCCTGAACGCAGTCGGCCTGAGCTTCAGCCCGAGCGGTATTGCGCTTCGGCTTCGGCCATATAGTCGCGGGTAATCGGCAGCGCGTGGCGGCTGCGCGCGAACTGCACCTGATAGTTGCACATGCCGCCATGTTCGAACGCAGCGGTGGCCCCGGCGAGATAGAAGGTCCACATGCGGAAGAAGCGCGCATCGTAAATCGCCTCGATCTCCGCCTGTTTCTCGACCGTGCGCTGATACCATTGGCGTAGCGTGTGCGCATAATGCAGCCGCAGCGTCTCGACATCGGTGGCGATCAGCCGCGACGGTTCGCTCGCGCGCACGATCTCGCTCAGCGCCGGGATATAGCCGCCGGGGAAGATATATTTGGTGGTGAACGCATCGGTAGAGCCTGGCCCGCCCATCCGTCCGATGGTGTGCAGCAGCATCACTCCGTCATGCGCAAGCAGCTTGCGGCACTGGCGGAAGAAGGTCTCGTATTGCGGCACGCCGACATGCTCGAACATGCCGACCGAAACGATCCGGTCGAACCTGCCGGTGAGCGCGCGATAGTCGATCAGCTCGAACTTCACCCGTTCGGCAACGCCCGCCTCCTCGGCGCGGCGGCGCGCGACCTTGAGCTGCTCCTGCGACAGGGTGATGCCGAGCACGTCGACATCGGCAATGCGGTTCAGATACAGCGCCATGCCGCCCCAGCCGCAGCCGATATCGAGCACTTTCAGTCCCGGTCTCAGGGCAAGCTTCGCGGCGATATGCGCCTTCTTGTCGTCCTGCGCCTGCTCGAGCGAATTGGCGGGATCGGTGAAATAGGCGCAGCTATATTGCTTGTCGGCATCGAGAAAGAGATCGTAGAGCCGGTCGTCGAGATCGTAATGATGCGCCACATTGCGCTGCGAGCGGCCCGCCGGATTGATCTGGTCGATGCGTCCGCCAATCGCCTTTACCAGTCTGCGAAGGGGACCACGCGGCTTGAGATCGCCGCCCCTGTCCCAGGGCGCGTTGGCGCGAACGAGCTGGATCAGCTCCATGATGTCGCCGCGCTCGATGATCAGCCGCCCGTCCATATAGGCCTCGCCCGCCCCCAGGCGCGGGTGGAGCGCGATGAAGCTCGCCACGTCCTTGTCGGCGAGCCGGATCGCGACATCGGGAAAGCCGGGCGCTGCCGTTCCGAAACTGCGGGTACGACCCTGATGGTCGGTCAGCTCGAGCGTGCCGTGGCGGATGATCCGGTTCAGGAAACGGTCGATAAGGCTCATGATGACCTAGATAGTGCAGCCAAAGTCAGATGCCAGCATACCATTCATATCCAGCCGCATCCTCCCAGTAACCGCCGCCCCCACCATAAGCGAGGCGATAGTCGGCGACTGCCTCTATACGCCGGACATATTTGGCGTGCTTGTAACCGAGATGCCGTTCGACCCGCAGGCGCAGCGGCGCACCATTGCCGATCGGCAGCAATTCGTCGTTGAGCGCCCAGGCCATCATCGTCTGCGGATGGCGCGCATCTTCCATGTCGATGCTCTCGTAATAGGGCCCGGCGCGCAGCGTATCGGCGCAGTGAAACACCAGATAGCGCGCGCTGTCCTTGACCTGCACCTTGTCGAGCAGGTGCGCGAGGTTGACCCCCGTCCATTTGCCGATCGCGCTCCAGCCCTCGACACAGTCGTGCCGGGTGATCTGCGTCTGCTTTGGCATCGACCGAATCTGACCCAACGCGAACCGCATCGGCCTTTCGACCAGCCCGTCGATGGCGAGCGTCCAGTCGGAAAAGCCGGTCGCGGCCTGTTTGAGATAATCGGCATCGGTCGGCGCACGCGTTCCGTTGGCGGGGACCGAGCGCCCGATATCGCGCGGCGAATATTCGCGCGCCATCCGCTCGCGCCCCTGGATCGCGCGCTGCAACGCCATATTGCCCTTTTCCGCCAGCAGCAGTGTATCGCGCCAGCCCTGGTTGGCGTTGAGCGCATCGCAGCCGCTGAGCAGACCGCCCGAGGCAACCGCGAGCGAGCCGACCAGCGCGCGGCGCGTGACGATCAGGGGGCTCTTCGTCTCGCTCATCGCCGGTGTCCGATCGTCATGCCGCGCAGCAGCGTGAGCGGCTTGTGCACGATCACCAGGGCGACGTGCAGCACCATGAAGCCGATCAGCGACCAGGCGATGATGAAATGGATCGAGCGCGCGGTCTGGCGTCCGCCGAACATCATGCTGGGGAAATGCAGCGCGGCATCGGTGCCCGGCGACATGGCAAGCCCGGTGACGATCATCAGCGGCAGCATCACGAAGATCACCGCGATATAGCTCAATTTTTGCAGCGGGTTGTACGCCTCGCCGGGCGCGGTGTGGAAATCGAACCTCGCATGGTCTCGAATTGTGCGCCACAGCGCGCGCGGGTGCCATTCGGCCGCGCGCATCGCGATCATCGATCGGATATGCCCGTTGAACAGGCTGAAAATCATGAAGAACAGCAGGCCGAAGGCGAAGAACCAGGCGAAGAAGAAATGCCAGTGGCGCCCATCGGCGAGGCTGTAGTCGCTGGGGATCGTCAACCATCCGGGAAAGGCGCGGCTGCGCATCTGCCCTTCGCCATCGCGATAGACGCCGAGCACGCCGGTCGTATCGATCCGGGTGCTACCGATGCCGAGATAGCCACGGCTGCCCTGCTGCCCGATCTCGAGCCAGGCGGGCTCGTCGCGATTGCCATATTCGCCCCAGTAGAGCCGGGGGTGCGCGTTGAAGATCATGAGACCGCTCATGAACAATGTGATCAGCGAAACGAGATTGACCCAGTGCCAGATCCGCGTGGTCAGTGCATGGCTGTGATCGGGCTCGCTGACCGGGGGCGCAATTTCGGGCGCGGCCAGAGGCTCCGGCATCGGCTCGGCAGGGTCGAGAGCGGCGATCATGTCGGTCATTCGCAATCCAGGCCCACAAGGTTACAGTCGATGCGCAAATCCACGCCCGATGGTACGTCACGAAAGGCCATATGTCATGCCCGTCCCTGCCGAAGTCATCACGCTCGATCCCGATCCGCTGGCACCCTATGCGATCTCGCCGGGCTGGAGAGCGGGCGGACTGCTCTTCCTGTCGGGCCAGGCGGCGATCGACGCAAACGGCGCGATCGTCGGCGCGGGCGATTTCGACGCGCAGCTGGAAGCGACCTTCGCGAATATCGACCGCGTGCTCGCCGCAGGCGGCAGCGACCGCAGCCGCATCGTCAAGGTGACGATCTATCTCACCGACATGGCAAATTTCCCCGCGATCGTCGAGGCGCGGCGGCGCTATTTCACCCCGCCCTGGCCCGCCGACACGATCGTCGAGGTGCGCGCACTGGCGCTGCCCGAGCTGATGGTCGAGATCGACGTGATCGCACTCGCCGGCGAGCGCTGAGCCCGGCTAAGGCGAAGCTGCCCGCCAGCCGAAGCAGATCGGCCTTGCGCCGGACGCCGGTGCGTTCGAAGATCTGCGCAAGAAAGACCCGCGCCGTGTTGCGGCTGATCGCCATCAGCGCGGCAGCCTCGTCGAGCGCATCGACCCGGCGCAGGACGTCGAGCAGTTCCGCCTGGCGCTTGGTCAGGCCCAGTGCGCCCATGAACACCTTCACCGGGTCCTGCGCGTGCTTCATATAGGTCACGTCGACCTTGACGCTGCGGAGCGCCGTCGATTGCGGCAGCGACACCACGCGCACCATGGTGTCGGCAAGGCCGGTCTTGAGCGTCAGGTCCATGACCTGGCCAGGACCGGGGTTCTGGATCATCGCCGTCAGCGCCGACTGGAAGTCGGGCAGTATAGTGCCAAGCCTCCCGTCCTCGTCCAGCCGCGCCAGGCCGGTCAGCGGCAAGGTATAGCGGATCATCGGCGAAAGCTCGTCGGCGGCCACCTGCATGTCCTCATCGACGATCAGCGAAAACGTGTCGATCTGCTGAAGCTGCGCCACCATGGCCGTTGCCGCCTGCTCCGGTTCGACCTTGCGGCGGAGCGAGAGGTTGATCGCGCTGAACTTGTCGTAAAAGCGCTGGTAGAATTCGGCGATATCCGCCTGCGAAGCCTGAGCGCCGCGTCGCAGGATCACGAGGCCGATCCGGGCATCGCCGATACAGGGCATGATCAGCATGGAGGCATCGCTCGGCGGGTTGTGCGAATCGTACCACGCCCAGAATTCGTCCTGCTCGTCGATATCATCGGGACGCCGCAATTCGTCATGCAGGATGATGCCATGATCCGCCGGCGGCATCCCATGGCGCGCGCGCGGCCCGATCCGGTAGAAATGCTCTGCATAGGCATCGACGACGGCCTGGTCGATATTGGCGGTGCCCAAAGGCCGGATCATGCGATTGTCGCCGAAGATCACGCCTATCAACATGGCGTCAGCCCCGGCCAGCGGCAGCATGCGCGTGAGCGCATCGGACCATGTGCAATGGCCCAACGCAGCATCAGCAATCAACTCATCCAGCCTGTCGAACCGGTTGGAAAGAAGGATCATGAGCCGGTCATGTGCCAGTGCCGGAAGACCGCGTGATGACGTAATCGTCGCGCCCGTCGATCGAGACCGTCAAGCGGATGCTCCAGTCGTCCGACCCGCCGAAGCGTACATGGCTAAGCACGCGGCCAGGCTCTTCGATCGTGCCGAAGCTGCTGGTGTTCACCGAATTGTTGGAGCTGCCCGAGCGCGATTCGATGCGGAACCGGCCGGCGCAGCGGCATGGGGCTGCGGCCATCACCCTGGCATCGACCAGCGCGCCATCCTTGCTGACGACCAGCGTGATCGGCTGGTCCTGTGCGACGCCTGCAGTCATGGCATCATACGCTGCAGCTGCAGGCGGCGCGGCGGAGATGGCCGCGGCCAGAAGAATGGGGGTGAGCCATCGGGCATCACCGCGGTGGTGGGGCATTGACGATCGCTCCCAGAATTGCATCGATCGCATTGGTGGCATCGGCCGGAATGTCACTGGTCTCTTCTTCGGTGGGCGGCGCCTGTCCTGCCTGACCGGACGTCACCGCTGCTGCAATGGCGAGATCGTCATTGCTGAAATCGGCGCTGCGGCCGCTGCCCAGCCTGCGCGCGGCGGCGTCGGGCGCGTCGGCCACGGCACCGGTCGCGGCCTGCTGCGCGAGCAGCCTCTGTTCGGCGGAAAGCTGCGGCTGGCGGCGCCCGGCAAATTCGCCGGCCCGGGTTTCGATCGGACGTGCGCAGATATCGGGGCCGGCGCCGGGCTTGGCCTCATCGCACGCATCCGCGCCTTCCAGGCGCTGGGTGCCGAGCTGGCCGCCATCCTGGCCGGCAGCGCTCAGCTGGCGCTGCGGCACCGCGTTGCCCGAGGGCGAGGACAGCTGGAATTCGGTCGGCAGAGCGGCGCTGTCCGTCTGGCTGGTGCCGATCGAGGGCACTGCCAGCGACCGGTCGGGGGACGAGGCCTGATCGGTCACGACGGCCGCGCTGCGATCGGCAGCATCGCTCTCGTCGCTCTGCGCATCCACGGCGCCGGCCTCCTGCGCCGATGCATGGGGGAGCAACTGGGTCGATGCGACCGCTGCCAGAACGAGGAGCCCCAGCACCGCATAGCGCACCATCTCTTCGCCGCTGGGCAGACGAAGCGTTGGCAGCGAACGCAGCAGGGGCGGCCGGGGCATCTCAGCTGCCCCCGTTCGACTGGGTGATCGACATGGTCTGGTTGCCGCTCTGCACGATCTGGAGATCAGACAGGCCGCTGCCATTCTGCACCCAGCGAAGCTGGTTGGCGGTTCCGTTCTGCGTCGCGGTCATGGCGTTGTTGTCACCCAGCTGGACCAGTTCGGCGCGGTTGTCCGACCCGTTCTGTCCCAGTTGCATCTGGTTGCCCGAACCCTGTTGGGCAAGCATCGCGGTGTTCACACTACCTGCAGTTGCAGATTGATCAAGCAGGATCGCGTTGCTCTCGCCCTGCTGGGCAGCGACCGCGATATTGCCGCCGCCATCGCTTGCATTCTGCTTGGAAATGAAGCTGTTGAGCAGACCCGCCTGGTCGATTTCGAGATAGGCGGTGCCCGCACCCTCCTGGGTCACGCGGGCCGTGCCGTTGTCACCATCCTGCCCGATGCGCGCGAACTGCTGGCTGCCATTCTGGCTGATGGTGGCGGTGTTGTTGTCGCCGATCTGCGCGATGAAGGCGCTGGTGCGCAGCGGCACGGGCCGCATCAGCTCGATCGGTTCCGAAAGCGTGCCCGCCGTGCAGGCTCCCGCAGAGCCCCCTGCGCAAGGATCGCTCGGAGCGGTTTGCGCCTGCACCGTCTGTGCCCCCAGTACCATCATTGCGGCGATGGCCAGCCTGGCAGAATGTGTGCGCATGGAAACTCTCCTGTACTGCCCTTGGGGCAGCCCCGCGCGATGCGGAGCCGCCCCTCAGGTCATCGGGTGTCAGTTCGGTGCACCCACAGCGCCCTGGGTCACGTTGGCGATGTGACCGGTGCCGCTCTGGTTGATGAACGAGTCGTTGAGATCCGAGTTCTGGGTCACGTTGGCGATATGGCCGGTGCCCGTCTGCGTGATGAACGATTCGTTGCCTTCACCCAGCTGAGTGACGTTGGCCGTCTGGCCCGTACCGCCCTGGAGGATAGACGAGGTGTTGTCCGAACCTTCCTGCAGAACGTTGGCGTTCAGCGCCACCGCACCGCCATTGCCGGTCTGATCGACAAGGCTGACATTGTTGCCGTCGCCACCCTGAACGACCCGGGCCGCCAGGCTGATGCCCTGCTGGTTGATCCGTGCGCTGTTCTCATCCGAGACCTGGCGAATGGTCGCTTCGTTGTCGCGTCCGGTATCGCCGCCCTGGATGATCTGGGCACCAAAGGCATAACCGACCGAGCCGGTATTGTCGCTACCGACCTGCTCGATCGTCGCACGCTGGTTCTCACCGCGCTGGAGGGTGCTGGCGGTATTGTCGTTGCCGCTCTGGTCGATCGTGGCCGTCTGGTCTTCACCAAAATTGCCATCGAACAGTCCGGCGAGGCCCGAAAGACGGTCGCGTCCCTGATCGACATCGGCATCGTTGCCGTCGCCGCCTTGGGTGACATTGGCCGTCTGGTTCTCACCACGCTGGGCGATATCGGCAGTGTTGTCATTGCCCGACTGGATGACCAGCGTGTTGTGATCGCGGCCTGCACCACCGCCCTGATCGACCGTTGCGGTGTTTTCGTCACCGGTCTGGCGCACATCGGCATTCTCGTTGAAGCCGCGCTGGGTGATCGTCGCGCTGTTCTCGAATCCGGCCTGACGCACCGATGCGGTGTGATCGGAGCTCAGATTGGCGCCCTGATCGATCGAGGCATAGTTGTCATTGCCTTCTTCCTGCTGCACGAAAGCTTCATGCAGACCGCCAGCCTGGCGGATGATGGCATCGTTGCCAGCGCTCAGCTGGACCACGCCGGCTGCGGCATTGCTGCCGACGCCGTTGCCTGCGCCACCCTGGATGATGTCCGACAGGTTGTCATCGCCCGACTGATCGACATTGGCGATGTTCGCGCCGACGCCGGTCTGGACCAGCTTCGACTCGTTTTCGTCACCGCCCTGATCGACCAGCGCCTGGTTAAGGCCGCTGCTCTGGGTTACCGTCGATACGTTGCGATCGCCGGTCTGAAGGACAGCAGCGCTGTTGAGGTTGCCAGACTGGATCACGTCGGATTCGTTGTCCGTGCCCGTCTGCTCGACATCGGCGATGTCCAGATCGCCGCTCTGCAGCACATCCGAATCATTGCCGGTACCGCCCTGCTCGACAGTTGCGGTGCCGAAGTCGTTGACCTGGTTGACCTTCGAGAAATTGTCGACGCCCGACTGGGTGACATTGGCAGTGTTGTCATCATCCGAGCTGCCGGTGCCGTTGTCCTGCGTGATTTCGGACTCGTTCTCGGTGCCCGTCTGGGTCAGAGAGGCATCGTTGGAGTTGCCGCCCTGGGTGATGGTGGACTTGCCGAGATTGCCGGTCTGGCTGACGGTGGCGCCGCCATTGCTGCCGGACTGCGTCACGTTCGAGGTGTTGCTCTGTGCGAGCGCCGGTGCGGCGAAGAGTGCCAGCGACGATGCGCCAGCGAGAAGAAGCTTTTTCATGATCGTTTATCCGTAAATCTGGAGTGGTGCTGGCGCTCCGTGCGGAGCGCCAGCAAGCCTTTTGCGCTTAAAGAACGCCGCCGCCCTGAACGACAGTGGCGGTGTTGCCGTTGCCGCTCTGGATGATGTCGGACACGTTCGAGCTCGACGACTGCGTGACATCGGCCACGTTGTTGTTGCCGCTCTGCAGGATGTCCGAGACGTTGCCCGTGCCGCCCTGCGTCACGTCAGCGAAGTTTTCGGCACCCGACTGGATGACCGACGAGTCCGCAGCAACCGAACCGGCCGACTGCGTGACGGTCGCTTCGTTGTTGGCACCGCTCTGCTCGACATAGGACAGGCCGTCCTGACCCAGCTGACGGACTTCCACCGCATAGCTGAGACCGTTACCCGGCACAGCGTTGCTCGCGCTCTGCAGCACGGTCGAGCTGTTGCTCTGGCCGATCTGCTGGACGAACGCGCTGGTGTCGGCCGACTGCGTGATCAGCGAGCTGTTGTCGTCGTCGAACGCACCGATCGCGGCAGGCGTGGTGGTCTGAATGACGACCGCCACAGCACCGTCGGCACCCACATTCTGGTTAACCGTCGACGTGTTCTGGCTTCCGGTCTGGGTGACTTCTGCCGAAGCCGCGCTGTTCTGCGTGATCAGCGAGGTATTGGTCGGATAGTCGGGACCGGTCGTCGTGGTGTTGCCGAGCTGGTTGACCGTTGCGGTGGCACCGTCAGCCGTCTGGGTCAGGTTCGAGCGGTTGTCGCCATAGGTTCCGCCCTGAGTGACATTCGCCGTCGCATCACCGCTCTGGTCGATCTGCGAGTTGTTGAAAATGCCGCTCTGGATCAGCGTAGCCGAAGCTCCGTTGCCCGACTGCACCAGGCCCGAACGGTTGAGATCGCCCGTCTGGGTGATGTTGGCAGTCGTGTCAGCACCGGTCTGGTTGACGTTCGAGAAGTTGCTGCGGATGACATCGCCAGCCGGGTTGTCGAAGCCGTCGGCATCACGGACGCGCGGACCATTGCCCGATTCGATGGCGGTCTGGGTGACGGTGGCGCGTGCATTGGTGCCAGACTGGGTGATCGTGCTGTCATTGTCAGCGCCGTTCTGGCCCACATCGGCAAAGGCAACTGCGCTCTGCGTGATGGTCGAGACGTTGCCGTCGCCATTCTGGTTCACGATCGCCTCGGCACCAGCGGACTGGGTCACGACCGAAGCGTTGTTGTCGCCGGTCTGCGACACATCGGCCTTGGCACCAGCCGAAGTAGCCAGCTGCTGCACGTCCGAATCGTTGTTTTCACCATCCTGATCGACCGTGGCAGTTGCACCCGCCAGCTGGTTCACGATCGAGCTGTTGAACACACCTTCCTGCGTGACGGTTGCAGCACCACCGCTAACGGCCGTCTGCGACACCGACGAGGTGTTTTCATCACCCGTCTGCGACACGATGGCAGAAGCGTTGCTGGCTTCCTGCAGCACAGTCGAGGTGTTGCTCGGCGCGAAGGTGCTGGTGAGGTCCTGCGACCGCTGCGTCACCGTCGCCGTCGACGCTGCGCCCGACTGCGTAACGCGCGAAGCGTTGCGGCCGAAGCTGCCCGGAGCGACGCTGCCCTGGTCGACCGTTGCGCTCGACGCGCCGGTCTGGGTCACCACCGAGGTGTTGTAGACACCGCTCTGCGTGACATTGGCGGTGGCAGCCGCACTCTGCGTGATTGCCGAACGGTTCAGCGTGCCGTCCTGGATGAGGTCAGCCTGAGCGCCATTGGCACCGACATTCTGATTCACCAGCGAAACGTTGTTGCTGTACGACGTACCAGCCGACGACGGGGGCAGCGTGTCGCCGTCCCAGTTGCGCGGACCAAGGGTATTGACACCGCCACCCTGGGTGACGTTGGCGCGGGCGCCAGCGTTCTGGTTGATGGTCGAGAAGTTGTTGTCGCTGTTCTGCGTGCTGGTAGCCGATGCATTGGCCGAAGTCGACGACTGGGTGATGGTCGATTCGTTGAAGTCACCGGTCTGGTTGATCGTTGCGACGACGGGAACCGCTGCCTGGCTGATCGACGCCTCGTTGAAATCACCGGTTTGGGTGATGTCGGCGGTAGCGTTGATCGCAGGAACGACCGGCGAGGTTGGCGGGCTGTTGTCGCCCGAACCGTCGCCATCCTGACGGATGATCGTGCCAGTGTTGTTGTTGCCGGTCTGGGTCACGCTGGCATCGGCGAAATTGCCGTCCTGCGTGATCGATGCGGTGTTGAAATCGCCGGTCTGGATCACGTCGGCGACCTGGTCGTTGCCGGTCTGGCGCACCGTCGAGCTGTTGCCGTCACCGTCCTGCGAGACACCGATATTGGTGTCCTGGTTGGTCAGGTTGTTGTCCGGATCGCCCACATCGCCGTTGAGGCCGGTCTGTTCGACCAGCGACTTGTTGCCGTCACCGATCTGACGCACCGACGCTTCGCTGTTGCCACCGGTTTGAAGGATGTCGGATTCGCTGCTGCCGTCCTGCGAAACGAACACATTGGCCGCGCCGCCCGACTGGGTGACGCTCGAATCGGCCGCACCGCTGGTCTGGAACACGCTGGCACGCTGGTTGTTGCCGGTCTGCGTGATGGTGCTGATCGCAGCATTGGTCGCCGCACCCTGGTTGACATAGGCCTGGCCGGTGCCGCCCGTCTGGGTGATGGTCGATCCGGTGCCGACGCCGCCGCCGGTGCCGTTCTGGATCACGGTTGCGGTGTTGCCCAGATCGCCTGCAGCATTGCCCTGGGTGATGGTCGAGCGCATGCCCGTGCCGCCCTGATCGAGCGTGGCGCTGGCACGGCCACCCTGCTGGGTGATCTTGCTGAACCCGTTGCTGCCGGTCTGTTCGACATCGGCGACGACGCTACGACCCGAGTTCGGACCCGAGGTGAAGGTCAGGCCGTTGCCGTTCTGGTCGATGTCCGAATTGTTGTTCGATCCGGTCTGGTTGACCGTCGCTGCGGCAGCCGCGCCCGTCTGATCGACCGTCGACGTGTTGGTCTGCGCCACCGCCGGCATGCCGATCATCAGCGCGAGCGCCGAGACCGAAGTGTAAATGGAGGTCTTCATGGTTGATAATCCTCTGTTCAAGGGTCATAACCATGCTGCTCCGGAAGCAGCATTGCCGCCGGGGTCAGCATGATTGTTTCACACGCACTCATTGTTGTCATGCTCGCGCATCGGAGTTGCAGCTCCGGTGCGCGAGTTTTGTCAGGCCCTTATGTCAGTTCCGAATGCCGCCTGACTGGCTTCGGCTCTCGTCCGCGATCCTGGATCGGTGGGGGCCCCATTCGGGACTTTCCCGATCCTGTCTTGCGCCTGCATCCACGCCGCTAGCTGTGATGCAGGACATAGCTGGTCAATTAGTCTCCGAGCTTACCTCGCTTTTCTTCCCGTTCGTTTTCCTGTCCTTCACCTTCATCGGGGCAAGCTGGCGCGCGCGTTCTTCTGCGCGCTGAACCTGCCCCGGCGTGAATTTTCCATCGCGTTCCTGCTGGTATTGCAGCAGCTTGGCCATGCCGGCATCGCGGTCGGCGAAATCCCAGAGGCGCAGCTCGACGCCTTCCATGACCAGCGCATAGACCGCCTTTTCGATCGCCTGCTGCAGCGCCAGCTGGTCGGGCTCGTTGGTGGTGAACCCGGCCTCGGCCTCGAGCAGTTCGCGGAAGGCAACGAACTTGAACGCGCTCGCGCCAAACGCCTGCGAGGCGATGGTCTTCGATGCGGTGACCGTGGTCAGCACTTCGCCGGTGCGCACCGATACCGCGCGCAGATAGACCGTGACCGTGTCCTGGCGATATTCGGTGCGGCCGCCGATGCCCAGAAAGGCTGCGCCTGCGCCGCCGGTCAGCGTATTGGTATCATAACCGATGATCCCGCCTTCGAGCAGCACGCCGGCAAACAGCAGTGCGGGCAGCGCATCGGGATTGACCACGCGCTCGCCCAGATAGCGTTCGCGCATCTCGCGAATGATCTGGCGCTCGTTGAGCAGGTTCTTCAGGTTCTCGCGCTCGACGATGGTGAACCAGCTGCGATCGCCCACGTCCTGCAGCGCCTTGACCAGCACCGAGGCTCCGCCCTGGCTGACTGCGCGCGACAGCGTCTGGCCGGTCGCGCTGGGCTTGAACTGGCCGGTCTGGTCGGTGAAGCTGTAGACCGCCACCGCAACCTGGCGCGACGGCTTGGGAATGCCGCGCAGCAGCAGCTGGGTCTGGGTCGCGTTGGGCAGATAGGCATAGCTGGTCGTTTCGGGCAGAAACGCCTTGCCGCTGCCACCAACGGTGGTGCAGCCGCTTGCCATCAGGGCAATCGAAAGGGCTGCCAGGCCTGGAAGGATCGGAAGACGCATGGCTCAGTCGACATCCACAAAGGTCGGAACGACGATCACGGTCTCTTCGCCGGTATCGTCATTGATGATCGTGATCGTCACCTCGGTCAGCGAGCGGATGAATCTGACAGTCTGACCGCCAAAACTGATCGTGCCGCTTTCCTGGGGGTTGTCACCGAAAATCGCGGTAACAATTTGCGAGGAAAGAGCGGACAGCAAACGCGACTGGAGCTGGCGGGCGAAGATGTCCGCCTGCGAGCTGCTCGAGCTCGACGCCGGATTGGTGAAATCGTTCTGGGCATTGGCGATGCCCAGCAGGTGATTGGAATTGAACGGGTTTCCGCCGAAACTGGGATTGACAGGCTGGTAGACGATGTCCTGTGCAACGGCCTCACTTCCGAGTGGCATGGCAATACCGACCACTCCCAGCCAGGCCGCCGTCAAGGCCCTGACCGCACGCTTGTACGAGTGCACAACTCATCTCCTGCAGCTCGCCCCCGGAAGCTTTTGCCTCTCGAACGGCATAAAATTCTTGCGACTCGAATTTTGTTAACGGGACCTTAGGAGCGATTAACGGAGTGTAAAATAGTGCAAATAGATTATAGGATATCCCCAAACTGAGGCTATTCAGACGCGTTCGCATGGAGTTGCAATGGCTTGGGACTCAGCAAAGCCCAGCTTTCCCGCGCTCTGCGATAGTTAATCTGTAGGGTGGGCAGGGGCTCAACCAGCAGCCGGGAATCCCGAATGGGTACCATGAATTTGGCCGGATTTTACAATATGTCCGTTTTCGAGACACTGGTTACCTCGATCGTTGACGTAATCAACGTCAATTTGACGCGATTTGACATGTAACGATCGGGAAATGGGCAGAATTGGGACGATCAAATCGCGTTTCGCGGCGTCCTGATCGAGGGTCTGGCTGGCACGGTCGTTCGATTGCCCGGCTGCCGGAGCTGCCCCAACTTGGACACGCCTGCGATGCTGACTGGAAGTTCGAGCAGGTCGCGATGAAATCGCCTTGCCGTCTCGGCAGCAATAGCAGGCTCACCAAGGGTTTGATGTCCACACCTGGCGCGCCGCCGATCTGGCAACGGCTCTTATCGATCATGTGCTGGGCAACCCGCCCGCTAGTCATCGTATTGGGCTTGATGCAGACGCGCCAGCGGCCCCGTAAGCATGGGCTTCGGGGCGATCAGCGGATCCGGGCTGGGCCCTGCCGCGGTTTGCGGGAATTGGGGGAAGGATGGGATGGGTCTTTATATTGGTTGCGGGAGCAGGATTTGAACCTGCGACCTTCAGGTTATGAGCCTGACG